>JALYIM010000175.1 GCA_030775785.1 Acidobacteriota bacterium | reverse complement strand
TTATTTCCCTGATTGAAAAGATGGCTGAGCTGTGCAGATACCGTGGATCTCTTTATGTGATGGAAGACCGCAGCATCCTCGTCAATGGAAAATAGGTCGCACGGCTCGATCTGGGTTTGTCCAGCGGGGCTGATATTTTCAGTATCGAGGCAAACGAAAGCTTCGTTCTCCGCCGCGATCATCTCGTTGTAGCGACCCTCGTTCTCATGAGCAAAATGCGGAAACGGAATATCCACCCAAAGGGGGTCCAAGGCAGCCGTCAACTTGTCGATATAAGAATTTTCTACCCTGTACCATTTGCCCTCTGTCAAATGAAACGTTTGTGTCTGGTTATCGAGCGCGGTATCGAAGATCAGGCAATTTATGAGGGAATAGGTCTCCCTAGCCTTTCCCTCCTCGTCCGTGAGCATGAGACCGTGGCTGCAAAGTTGCTCGTATTCCAAGCCTTCAAGAGCCCGATTGTGGGACTCCAGATACTCGTAATACTTGGTTATAAAAACGTCCTCATGGTTAAGGCTGCTCCCAAGGCCCGTGAACGACGCTTGAAAGCCTTGATTTCTGTAATCAATGATGTCAGGGATGGTCAGGTATAGGCTGTCACTCTTCGCGCGTACACCTTCGATTAGCTTCTCGTGCAGCCGCACAATGATTACCGGATCTTTGACCGGAACGATATTTTCGATATCCGGGAAGATCGCCCGATAGGCTTCGCTTTGGTAAAAACCCCACAGTTTACGGCACAATTCGACAAGCCCATTCGACGCGACGCTAGATCTGATAGATAGGCTGCTGGAGCCGGTCACATTCCTAAAGAGTTCTGCATGTTCTGACAAGACCTTACCTGTAAGACTTTTGAGGATTGCACTGTCACGGTCGAAATCGAAATATGTTAGGTCCGACCCCACAGGCAGCTGTGTCCTTCGCCGGAGTGCCGCGCCCGGATCAAGAGTATCGGTACTCTTTAGCTCATTGGGATCAATGCAATTGAGGGTCACACGAAGCCCGAAATCATACTCGAAGCTCTCGTCTTTCAGGTTGTGGTGAGCGTGTCCAAACGATAGGGCGAAGCATCTGCCGTCGATCGGCAGAAACAGTAGCGCGCTCTTGCTGGCTTGCTTCAAGACCATCTGAACGCCAAAATAGGACCTCCACCAAGGGTCGCTCGGTGATCCGTCGAGGATGAACAGCGAAGCCGCATCCGGCAATGTTCCCGCTTGAACCTCATTGAGAGAGTGGCCTTCTTTGAGCGCATTGGTGGCATCATAGCCAGGCTTCAGGAGATAAATCGAAAATGGTCTAGTCTTGCTCATCTGGCTCCACGGTTCGTATATGCTCGGTGCTGGTCCCGTGACTCACCATACAGTCTAAGCCGAATTCGATGGCAGCGTCATAGGCATTCAAGGAGTCCATTATGTCCAAAGCATCGAAGAACGTCCCTATAAGTGAACTTCGAACAGAACCGGGTTCCGAAGAACTGGTCCGTTCTGACGGCATGAAACCTTATCTGGAAGTGCTCAAGGCGGATATTAGTGGACGCGACACCGGCCCCGCCTTGGCAGCACTCGCGGCACTGCCGCTTGAGCAAAGATATGTGTGGCGCGTCATCTCTGCTCTCAAGTGGGGCCTCTGCGACCTCGACACTGAAAGCGTTGCTGCGGACGTCGAGACCCTTTCCGAACAAGAGTTGAAGACCGTTGCGGAACCGTTGGCACTGCGAGCGATGCAGTTGTCCCTCTTCATAAAGGCACTTGTCGGAGAGAAGGCGGCACGAGAAATCATGCTGCGTGCGCTCGCCTGTCAAGGTGAGTGAGCCATGCCAATCGCCGACGTCTCCGCCAGAGAGTGATTGAAGCAGTGCTAGCCGGCGGACGGTGAACCCATCTGCTTTTCAAACGATTGGCGAACCAACCCGACCACATATGGGAGGTCTTCGATGCTGTCCAAGGCGACCTCCACATCACCGTTACCCCAACGACCAACCCCGCTGACATCTTTGCACATGCGCTTCGGATCGCTGATCTCTGTAAAACCGAGGTTGAGAGATAAACGCAGACGCTTCGCTTGAGGCACTACGTCTACAAAATTTGTTTCCGCCTTATATGCAACATAGAGCTTCAGGAATTCTTCGGTAACACACGGGTCAAGTGCCAAAACTTCTTTCCGAAACGCCTCAAACAGATGTTGGACATTTCCAACGAGCAAATATGGATGGTCAGCGATCGAATACCCTGAACTGTCTTCAGGTGCCTTATAAGCAGCCAACACTTCTGCCGAGAGAGTCGGATATGACCACACCTTCACCGCAGTTTTCGAGAGTCTGGCAGCTCGCTTGTTGATCGCCTCTTCATCCCAACTCTCTAAGGCACCAAGTCCCTGATTCAATTTGAGGGGACTCTCCTTGAATCCCCCAACCATGTCGCGTTTGTCGATGAACGAACGATCACTGTATTCAGAGTTATACCCCGTCAGGGTCAGATTACCGAGAGTATGCAGCCATGTTTCTTGAATGCGCTTCCAATCAGCGCCAAGCGCGCTTCTCCAAGCTGCGGACAGCTTCTCGTTTTGCGGCATAATGTGTTCGATAGTGTATTCATCTACTGCAACGCGCTCTTTGCGCCCATAGTTTTCAAGACGCCGCAGCCAGTAAGCCTTTCGCGGAAACTTGTAGAGGTCACGGGTTTCGAGCTGCCGCCTAAATTCGTCGTCGGTCGGGAATCCTCGGTATGAGGGCATTGAGAGCATGTGGGCTTGAATGCTCTCAAGATAACGGTCTTTCTTGAGCGACTTCGTGAAAGTTGCAAAGGTCTTGTTAAGCGAGTTGGTCGGAATCGCGCAAATTGCGCGACGAAAGACATACGACTCTACGAGCCTCACCGCAGCCAAAAACTCTTCATGCGACAGCCGTTCATCGGCGTAGTCACTGTAAAGCTCCAATAGAAATGGGTAGGCAACGTCTACTCGCAGCTCGCGGAGATCCTGAAAGGCCATTGCAAGCGCCGGGTCTACTTCCCCACCGAGAGCCATCGCACAGAAGTAGCGCGAATACCTGCGAATGTCTTCGACCAATCCCTTTACTCCCGTCGCTGCTGTTTGCGGTAAACGAGCATACGCCTTGAACTTCTCATACACGTCATTAATGTTCGGGATCTCGCCAGTCATCACGGTTAGGTAATACCG
>JALYIM010000174.1 GCA_030775785.1 Acidobacteriota bacterium | reverse complement strand
CTTGCGCTTGTGGGCGAGGGCGCCCGCGCCCACACAAATCCTACAGAGGTATGTTCCCATGCTTCTTCGGAGGATTCTTGTCCCGTTTCGTTTGCAACATCTCTAAGGCCTGAATCAGCTTTTTCCGCGTTTCGCGTGGCTGGATGACGGCGTCCACAAATCCTCGATCGGCAGCGACATAAGGGTTCGCAAAGCGTTCGCGAAATTCTTCGATTTTTTCTTTGCGTATCTCATCTTTGTTTTTGGCCTTGTCCAACTCTCGCTTGTAAACGATATCCACTGCACCTTCGGGACCCATCACAGCAATTTCCGCGGTCGGCCACGCGTAGTTCACATCAGTACGAATGTGCTTGGAGGCCATCACGCAATAAGCACCACCGTAGGCTTTGCGAGTGATGACCGTGATTTTCGGGACGGTCGCCTCGGCAAATGCGAACAGTAATTTGGCTCCGTGCTTAATGATCCCGCCATATTCCTGCGTGGTTCCGGGAAGAAATCCAGGGACATCTTCGAAAACAATCAGCGGGATGTTGAAGCAATCGCAGAAGCGCACGAAACGCGCGCCTTTAACAGACGCGTTGATGTCGAGCGTGCCGGCCAGGAATGCCGGTTGGTTGGCAACGATTCCGACGGAGCGTCCGTTGAGGCGGGCAAATCCCACAATAATGTTCTTGGCGTAATGCTCCTGCACTTCGAAAAAATAGCCATCGTCCACCACCGAATGGATTACGTCTTTGATGTCGTACGGCTGATTCGATTGCTCGGGGACGATCTTATCCAGCGCGGCATCGGCACGGTCAATTGAATCGGTACATGACTTTCTCGGCGCATCGTCCAAATTGTTGGATGGAATAAAACTCAGCAGCTCACGCACCATGGATAAGCATTCCGCGTCATCATGCGCGAGAAAGTGCGCAACGCCAGAGGTTTCGTTGTGCGTCATCGCGCCGCCAAGTTGCTCTTTGCTGACATCTTCGTGGGTGACGGTCTTAATCACGTCTGGGCCGGTGATGAACATATAAGAAGTTTTGTCCACCATGACGATGAAGTCGGTGATCGCAGGAGAATAGACGGCGCCTCCCGCGCACGGACCCATGATTGCCGAAAACTGAGGGATCACTCCGCTGTAAAGCGTGTTGCGCAAGAAAATATCAGCATAGCCCGCGAGCGACATCACCCCTTCTTGAATGCGTGCTCCACCGGAGTCGTTTAGACCGATGAGTGGCGCGCCCATTTTCGCGGCCAGATCCATGATCTTCACGATCTTTCCGGCATTCGCTTCGGAGAGTGATCCGCCGAAAACCGTGAAGTCCTGAGCAAAGACAAAAACCAACCGGCCTTCGATCCGGCCATAGCCGGTGATGAATCCGTCACCATAAATTTTCTGCTCGGCCATGCCGAAATCGTTTGACCGGTGAGTGACGAATTTGTCGGTCTCTTCAAAAGTTCCGTCGTCCAGTAGAAACTCGATGCGCTCGCGCGCCGACATTTTGCCTTTCTTGTGCTGTCGTTCACGGCGCTGAGTGCCTCCACCTTCCTCGGCGAGACGGTTGCGTTTCTTGAGTTCTGCAAGCTTTTGATCGAGGTTCATAGCGGGCTGAATTATAACGGGTGTAAGTTTGAGGCTGGAGCGAGCCACGGATGGGTGGGGGAAGTCTCCCAGCCTAAACTGCACCTACGAGGCCATGTACTGACGTTCGTTGTAGCTCCCCGGCTTCCCGCTTAACCTTAAGACCGAACCATCCATCAAAGGGGATCCAATGAAATCAAATAGATGGCTGCGAGTTTTGGCCATTGGGATATTGTCACTCTGCACTACTTTCGCGCTCGCGAACGGCGAAGGCCATGGTAACGGCCGAGGTCACAATAAACACGACGACCAAGGCGATGAAGATAGGGATCGTGGGGATCATAGAGGCCGCGACGACGGGGATCGCGGCGACAAAGAGCGCGGTTACGAGAAACATGGGGAGCGTGGGCACGGACGCGGACATCGCGGTTACGACGATCATGACCACCAGCTCATGCATGCCTGGTATGACGAACACAGAGGAAATCTTCCCCCCGGACTCGCCTATCGGGACCGCCTGCCTCCTGGGTTGGAGCGGCAACTGGAAATGAGAGGTACTCTGCCACCAGGACTAAGGGCGAGAATTCATGTCGTTCCAGTGGAATTGGAGCAGGAATTACCGCCTCCGCCGCCAGAATGCGAGCACGCGGTTATCGGAGGGCATATCGTTCTGCTAAACCGCAGAACCTTTCTGGTTGTGGATGTGTTTCATCTGCAGTTCTAGCGTGTATTAGATTCAAAAAAGATCCCCGTATTTTCAGAGTGTCGCGACAACTTAGCGCCTCTGGAATACGGGGATTTCTTTCGCCCGCCCCTACCCTAACTATTCCTGGCTTGAGCCAAGCGGCTGGTATTTGTAATGCTTGCCGTCCCAGAATATGACGGAGTTCATCTGGTCCGAGCCGCTCTCTTCAGCAAAAATTGCCATCATCGGCTTCTTCTTTTTCTTCACCCGCAGCCTTTTTACGGTCACGTGTTTGAACGGTAGATTCAGAATCACAAATTTGGCTTTTGGAGTGTCTGAGCGCCACGCCTCGGCGCCACTTCCATGAATGATCAAAAGAACCATACCGCGCAACGCAGGATCTTCTGAAGCGAACTGAGAAGTAACCTTCGTGTCTCCGTAGCCATAGAAAGTGTTGTAGGGATCCACGACATCAAAATTATTCTCGGTTTGGTCAATCATCGGATTCTTACAGTGCGCAACAATGACTACATCCTGAATGCTGTCGCCATCCAGATCGGCAATCAGCGGTTGCGTATCGGGGAGCAGAGTACAAGTCGAGCTAAAACGCTTCTGAATGAAGTCGTTATTGACGGTCGCAGAGCTAGGATCGAGAGGTACAGCCGTCTTCTGAGCTCCCGAAGGCAACGAGATGACGATGACACCAAGGGCCGCAACCAGTAGCGTACGCATAACTTTAATGTATCCCTGTCTGACCTCTGCGAATAGACCTAGATGAGTACTGCTGGAGGCGTTTAGATGCGCTTACCGAGCGAACTGTATAATTCCGCTGGTTTTAAAAAAAGAATTGAGGAACAAAAGTTACATTTACGCTGCTGTTACAGCGCTGCTCCTTGTCGGGGTTGCGCGTATTGCCTTCACCTACCAGAAAACCGCAGAATGGTTGATGAACCCGCTAGCGTGGCAGCTGGTGTTGAGTGGTTCGATCGAGGCACATACACGATTGATCCAATTCATCCGCCTCTACCTCGCATCCTAATCGGATTACCACTGTACCTCTTCGGAGAACGCTATCCAGAATTTGCCGCGGATGATCCCCATGGTCACAACTACAACGATGTGGGCAATAGCGTCCTTTATGGCGATGCCCATTATCTCCGTAATCTGACCCTGGCGCGAATTGGGGTACTGCCCTTTTTCCTGGTTGCGGGGATACTTACTTTCCTGTGGGCGCGGGATGAATTCGGAACCTTGGCAGCGGTAATGGCAGTGGCGTTGTTTACAACGTTACCTCCAATCCTCGCGTATTCAGGACTTGCGTATACGGATGCGCCGGCTGCTTCCATTCAGTTTGCAACGTTATATGCATTTACCAAGTGGCTTAAGGACCCAGGAAGCCTAAATACCGTCTTGCTGGGAATCGCCCTCGGGCTGGCCACGCTGTCGAATTTCACCTCCTTGCTGTTTGTGCCTGCCGCTGGATTGGGAATTCTTTTGTGCGAATTGTTTTGCGATCTTCATCGCAAAAACACTTCTTTGAATTTAGATCGCAAGGTAAGCCGCTTCGTTGCTATCGCTCTAATCGCCTGCTTCGTCGTTTGGGGAGGCTATCGCTTTTCATTTGGGCATGTCCGGGAATCCATGCAACTTTCGCTGGAATCCATGCCGTCCTTCCAGCATTTTCCCCGGTTTGTCGGCAACGTTGCGCGCCACGCTATCGTCCAGGATTACCTCGTGCCCGCTCCGGCCCTCGCTCGCGGGTTGGCTATTGAATGGGTACAGGGGAAGAGTGTTCCCCCTGCATATCTTCTGGGAGAAACTAAGAGCGGAGGATGGTGGTACTTTTTTCCCGTGGCGGTAGCTGTGAAGAGTCCGTTGGCGTTTCTGCTGCTTGCGGGGGCGGGCGCCTGTGGAATTTTATGGTGCTTCCGTCGGGAGCCATGGCACACGCTTGCTCCCCTCGCGTCCGCAATTGCTATTTTGCTGGTCACGATGCCACTACGCTATGACGCCGGAATTCGGCATATTTTGGTGATTTTCCCTTTGCTGGCCATTGTGGCTGGCAAAGCAGCCGCCAAGCTTTTAGATATCCGTCAGTGGGCTCCGGCAACGCGTCTTGTACTGGCTGGGTTGCTCATATGGCAGGCCGTATCCGGTTTCCAGGCCCGAGGCGATTATCTGGCGTATTTCAACGAATTGGGAGGAACCGATCCCAGCAAAATCCTACTGACGGGTTGTGACTTAGATTGCGGACAAGATCTTTTTCGTTTGTCTGACGACTTGCGTGCCCGCAATATTCAGCATTTCAGTTTGGCGATGTGGAGCAGCGCTGATGTCTCAAAGACCGATCTGCCGAGTTTTGACGTCTTGCAGCCTTTTCAACCTGTTTCCGGTTGGCTTGCAATTAGCGCTAGATCTCGCATCCTCGGAGACGTGTTCCACGATACCTATCCTCCTGGAGCGTTTGCGTGGTTGGCCCCATATCAACCAGTAGAGCAGATCGGGAGGACGATCCGGCTCTATCACATTCCAAGAATATGATCGTGGAAGTTTCCCGCGAATTCACAAGACTCGCGAACTCCAAAGCAGAATGTTTCTGCTAACATTCCGCAAATTCTATGCCTGCTTCGTCCGCGTTACATGAGTTCCGTCCAAGAGCCGAATATCTTGGTCTTACGGCTGTAGAACCCACTGACGCAAGTTCCCTTTATTCAGTCCCCGATTGGTCTAATCGGATTCCCGCGCTGGATGGCTTGCGCGGTATCGCCATTTTGATGGTGTTCATGCGTCACTCAATATTCGGTATGGAGACGAATTCGAAAATTCTCGCTCCGTTCTTGACCGCAGGCCAGCTTACGTGGAGCGGGGTGGATTTGTTTTTTGTGCTTTCAGGATTCTTGATTGGTGGAATTCTGCTGGACGCCAAACAATCGCCTCACTACTTCAAAACATTTTATATTCGCCGGGCCTATCGAATATTTCCGCTTTATTTCTTGGTGACGGGATTATTTTTGTTCCGGCATCTCCCGTTCCATTTAATACCGGGCCCTCTCGGGGATTATTCACCGCTTTCAATACCGTTGCTTGCGTATTTAACGCTGACCCAGAATTTTTGGATGGTTCCTGTAGGTTGGTTCGGCATAAGCTCGATGGCGGCAACATGGTCACTGGCGGTTGAAGAACAGTTCTATCTCACGATCCCATTTATTATTCGCTATTGCGATCGCCGCCGGTTACTAGCTGTGCTTTTTTCCGTTGTCTTTGGGGCTCCGTTTCTGCGAGTTTTGCTGCAATATTTTCGGCACGGCGACTTTGCGTGCTATGTTCTGATGCCCTGCCGGGCGGATGCACTATGCATGGGGGTCTTATCGGCGATAGTAGTGAGGCACCCAGGGGGTTGGCGCTTCCTGAAATCCAATCGGGGGTGGCTACGAAGCGTGGTTATTCTTTTACTAGCCGGCATGGTCTACATGACATGCCACAAATACATGCAATTAGTTCCGCCGATGAACACGTTCGGATATTCGTGGATAGGATTGTTCTACGCCTCTCTTTTACTCTTCGTAGTTTCAGATAGTCAGGGAATTCTGAAGCGCGCACTGTCTAACCGACTGCTGATGAATTTGGGAACCTTGGCTTATTGTGGATATTTAATTCACGTGCCCCTAGCCATCGCGGGACGGCGGGTCTTTGCAATGGTGTTCCAAGTTTCCGCGAATACGAGCTGGTTTTTGGGAGGAATGACAGGAATAGCACTTACCCTAATGATTGCGTCGGTGTCATGGAGATTCTTCGAGAAACCGCTCTTAAGGATGGGCCACAAACACACCTATTGATCGCCATAGAATACACCGGTCGTCAATTTCGGAAATGTTCCCAACCCTTGGGTTCCAGCTTTCGTCGTTGCCCGCTCGAATCTGTTAAAAATAGGTGCTTACCTCGAATAATCCGGCCTATGCGTTTAACTTGAACTCCCGAAATTCTCGCGGGAATGAGGGTTCTGGCAGGCGCGGTGAAAAGAAGCTCGTAATCTTCGCCGCCATGGAGGGCGAACTCCACCCCCACACTCGACGAAGTCTTGCCCGATACTCTCCCGCGAACTATTGCAGACTCTTCGACTTCCGCTCCCACCCCGCTCTCTTCGCAAATGTGGGCGAGATCAGTGGAGAGGCCGTCGCTGACATCAATCATCGCTGAGGCTTTACCTCGAAGGCTTTGGCCAACGATGAGGCGAGGCTCGGGATAAAAGTGCGCGGGGAAATCCGTCGGGCGAACCCTTTGGCGCCCGGATGAAAGAAGGTCTAGCGCAGCCGCCGAGGCGCCGAGGGTTCCGGTCATGTAAATCAGATCGCCTGCGCGCGCGCCCGAACGTAGAATTGACTTACCCTTGGGCGCCGAACCGAACACAACGATGTCCGCCAGTATCCCTGCCGGGGATTCGGCAGTGTCGCCACCCGCGAGTGTGACCTGAAAGCGGTTGGCCAGCGCAAGAAATCCTCCTAAGAACTCATTTACCCATGATTGTGCCAACCTTTTCGGCAGAGCAAGCGACAGGAATGCGGCAATCGGGCCTCCTCCCATGGCCGCGATGTCGCTCAGTCCTCGCGTCAGACAGCGGTGTCCCACGGAGGCGGGAGGATGACACTCTCTGCGGAAATGGACGCCCTCCAAACTGAGGTCGGTAGTGATGAGGGCTTCGTGTCCGGGCGGAACGCGTAGGACGGCAGAGTCATCACCAATGCCAGTTTGGATTGCGCCGCGATTTCTCTTCGCCATCTTTCGAATGCCGACAATCAGCGCTTTTTCTGAGCTGGGCAAGATAACCAATCATAGATGTCAGGCGCAGAAGTAAGCTAGCCATCCCTAAACGGCGCATTGATATCAAAAGGGGAGGCGTCTTTCCCGAGGTCCAAATCGGTAACGCCCCGAAGATCAACCCTAAGTACCCGTCCTTGGTAATGGGATTCTGAGGCCTCGGTTCGTTGACAGAGGGAACCTACTTTGTTAACGTTGCGACACTGAGACGAAGAGTGCCGATCGGATAAGTGCTGCATTGAGTTTGGATTGCAGACGAAGTGAACTAGTTCAATTTGTTCTAGGTGCGGGGTTAGAGAAGGGGCCGTAAGACACAATCCCGAAGAGGGAAAGGCCCTTAGGTTGACTGACAGCGAAGCTAAGCAGTGCCCGCGAGCGACCTAGAGTAACCAAGTTTTAGTTACTGCGAAGAGGAAAATGCGTAAACGCTTTTACATACTTTTTGTGACCCGCGGAGCCGATGGCCAGCTGCGCAAAATTTCTGTCCCAGGCCACTACCTATATATTTTCGCGATAGGTACCGTGATTGGCGTTCTCAGTCTGACCGGCATAGCCAGCTCTTATACCCGCATGCTGCTGAAGGTTTCGCGCTTCAACGAACTTAGCACTCAAAAGGAAGAACTCAAGGCTCGATATTCGCAGTTGGAACAAGTGGCAAAAGAGCGCGACATGCAAGTGGCGTCCCTGGGATCGCTGGCGAGTGAGGTTTCTTCTCTATATGGACTCAAGTCCGACCCCACGCTGGTGACAGCATCATCAGAAAATATTCAGCAGGAGCAGGTAAGCATCTCACTTGATCGTTTATACACTTTAAAAACGACTGCCCTGAACGGAGCGGCCAGCACCGGCATATCGCTGGGGATGACTCGCAACGTAACTCCAGCGGATTGGGTCCGGGCGAATTCAGCTCCTAATCTTTGGCCTGTCGAAGGTCCGGTGACCGGATCTTTTGGTGAACGCATTGATCCCTTCAACGGAGAGGGCGCGTTTCATAGCGGTGTAGATATCGGATCATCGTACGGTCAGGCGATTGTTGCCCCCGCCGATGGAATCGTGGAATTCGCTGATTTCATGGGTGGTTATGGGCGGGCCATCATTCTTGATCACGGACATGGCATTACTACACGTTTTGGACATCTTTCTAACTTCTCGATCATTTCAGGCCAGCATGTCCACCGGGGCGACGTTATCGGCTACGTGGGTCTGAGTGGCCGCAGCACCGGTCCTCACCTGCACTACGAAGTTAGAATCAACGACACCCCGGTGAATCCTTACAAATATTTGCGGGTAACGGTGGCGCACACCGGCGGTTTCGCAGCGGGAAGCTAGTCGGATCTGAATCTAAATCTAAATCTAAATCTAAATCTCTTAAATTTATTGGCGCAATCCCATCCAGCGCTCTGAGACTACGATCGAGTTCCCTGGATTGTGGGGATCGTAGCGGACGGAACTCTGCACTCCCAGACGGCATGAATGCAAATTGATGAGCTGACGTAAATAAGTCACGTCCTGGGAAGCTTCGTAAGTCACTCCAGCAACGTCGTACTGAAAAATCAACAGAGTAGAAGTTCTATCAGCGGAGGCCGGCATCTCCTGAACGTCAATGACCGTGCCATCCGTGATACGTCCCACTTGGTCTAACCATTCGCGGCGCTGCTTCTCAATTTCATCGGGAGTTTTAGGCTTTCGGCGCAACACCGTGTAAGCCGCCAACAGAGCGCCGGAGCCTCCCAGAATCAATATGTAAAGCCGTAGCGAGAGCATAAATGGGGATGAGATATGGCCTCGTTATATCGGCCCGTCCAGTAACAGAATAAAGCCTGCGTGCCATGGATGGAAGAATCGGGAGGTTACGGAAGAGTGTCCTGCTCGGATCCACTTAGCGTTCCTTCAGCGTGCTCTTGAACCCGCATGTTCAAACCCCTTACACTTGTCTTGCAGTGCATATGCATTCCCATGTCGCAAGCAATCAGAAGACCTCGCGGATCTTGCAGATCTCGCTCTTCGTCACCGCGGGATACATCGTCCTTCTCGTAGTCGCCGGCATTCGAGCTCACTCGCTGGCCCTGATTTCCGAGGCAGGACACAATCTTTCGGACTTTGTAGCGCTGCTCCTTTCGCTGCTGGCGGTTTATCTTCAGTCGCGGCCTCCGAGTTCGACCAAGACTTACGGGTGGCATCGTGCTGGAGTGCTGGCGGCGCTCGTGAACTCCGCGTCCCTGGTGGCGGTCTCATTTTTTATTTTCTACGAAGCATTCAATCGGATGCAACATCCGGAGCAGGTCCGCGCCGGCGTGATGATCGAAGTGGCCGCCGCCGGAGTGGTAATGAACGGTGTCATAGCGTGGCTGCTTCACCGGTCCGCGAAAGACGTGAACATACGAAGCGCGTTCTTGCACGAAATCGGCGACACGCTATCCACCGCAGCTGTCATTGTTGGCGGGTGGGTGATTTTGGCGACTGGACAATATTGGATTGACTCCGCACTGTCCTTCGGCATCGGTGCACTGATTCTCTGGTCGGGTTTTGGCATCGTGCGCGAGACCTTAAACATTCTTCTCGAAGGAACTCCTGCTGGTATAAAGCTCGATTCCGTCGAGGCTGCCATGCGCACAGTCGAGGGCGTCAATGATGTTCACGACCTTCATGTCTGGTGCATCGGATCGCAGACCCGCGCACTGTCCTGCCATATTTCGATTGCCGATATTCCTCCCTCTGCCAGCGAAAAGATTCTGCGGGATGTCAAGGCGCGTCTGCATGGACAGTTTCAGATTGATCACACAACCATCCAGTTCGAACATGCAGACTGCGAAGTCGCACATGGATGTCTGATTCCGGTCAGTGACGAAGAGCACCAGCATAGCCACTGATGGGCGTGCTAGGGGTGCTTCGACTCTCTGATTTTCGCGCCTAAAGATCAGCTTCGCGTAGCATGACAGGGGTTCAGCAGGTCCCTCGACTTCGCTAGGGATGACAGGTCTACTTCTGCTTCTCGTAAATCTGTTTTACCCGCTCCAGTGTATCTATCTCTTCCGGCAATTTGTCTGGCCGCAGGCGGACGATCCTCGGAAATCGCAGCGCATACCCGCTGTTGTGGCGATCTGAAAGCATCATGTTGTTGAAAGCCACTTCGATTACTCTCCTCGGCTCAACCAGCAGTCTCATCCCCTGATCCTCCACGGTATGTTCGAGGAACCATGTTGTCATCTCGGCGATTTCAACGTCCGTGAGTCCGGAGTAAGCCTTGCCGATATTTACCAGGCGGTCGCCGTCACGAACCGCGAATGTGTAATCGCTTAATACTTTTATTCGCTTGCCGTGGCCGTATTCGGCGGCTGTGATCACCACGTCTAGCGTGGCCAACTCACGCTTAAGTTTGAGCCAGGATTTTCCGCGCCGCCCCGGAGTGTAGGGCGAGAGCGGCGCCTTAATCATCAGGCCTTCATTGCCGCGAGCTTGTGCGGAGTCGAATAGTTTGTCGACTTCGCCCGGCGACGAGGCGCGCCATACTGGTGCCCGCAAGATTTTGGTCACTGCGGGGTCTTCCGCTGTTTCGAATCCTAAGCGGCTTTGTGGATGGCTTGGAATGGGAAGGCCAGCTTTGCGAGGCGATGCCAGCAGAGTGTTCAGAATCTCACCCCGCTCCACAAGCGGACGATCTAGCAGCAGCTCGTCTTGCTTATAAAGCACGTCGAAAATGATGTAGGCAACTGGAATGTCGCGCAGCATTTGTTCGCTGACTTTCTTTCGTCCCAGCCGCTGCTGCAACGCAGTGAACGGGAGGGCGCGTCCATCTTCTTGCGAGTCGCTTCCTAAGTAGCTCCAGGCCACAATTTCACCGTCGAAGATTACGTCTTCGGAGAATCCTGCCAATGCAGGCGGAAGTTCGGGAAAAGATACGGTGATGTCATCGCGAGTGCGGGAAAAAATCTTGACTTTGTCACCTGAGCAATGCGCTTGCGCCCGAATGCCATCGTATTTGTCTTCCACCAGGGCATCCTGAAAATAACTCAGCGCCTCATCGCTCGATTGTGCAGGACTGGCGAGCATGAATCCCAAGGGATGGAAGAGGCGCATGCGGGCTTCAACCAGTTTTCCTGAAGCAGCGAATTTGACGGTCTCTCCAATATCGCCTAGCAGCATGTTGGCGCGTTGGACTTCGCTCAGACTCGCGCCGTAAGCTTTTGCGATCGCGTCTTCGACGAGACTTTCTTTGAGGCCTATGCGTAAGTCTCCGGTAATGATCTTGATGATGTATTTGGCTTCCAGTGGTGTGGATCGGAGGAGTAACGCGCGAAGTTCGAGGGCCTTGGCCGCAGTCCCTCTTGCGGCGGCAATTCTGCCAAATCTTTGTTGCACTTCCTGAATGCTGATGTCAGCGATGTTGCTTTTTTGGGGAAGGACTTCGCCCGCGACGGATCCCAAATCTCCGTGGCGACGGTACGCCAGAGTAAGTTCGTCTTCACTTTTGCCGGAGAGCTCGGCGACGATCCTCCAAAGCAGCGAGCCTCCAACTTGCAGAGTGACTTCGTCCCATAATGGGAAAGGCCTGCCGGAAAGAAATACGGCTGCTGCCGCCCCCTCATCTGGCTGACAGGATTGCAGATAGGTAGCCACTAAGGCGGTCTTTTCGAGCTTTTTAGTTGTTCCCGCGATTTTTTCGCAGGTCTCAGCCAGTCTTCGCATAAAAATCGAGAAAACTAATAGAAACAGCAACTTATGTCAAAATCTTTAGGTTTCTAGATGTGCTACTCTAAAGCTCGATAGTTTCCTTCCACAAGGATCATCCAACGCTTATGCGATTCTGGCGCACATTATGGCGTTTTCTGGTTGCCGTGCAACTGCTTCCCGCCCTGGAAGGTGGCGAGGAGACGCTGGTGGGCGGTCAAGCGGTGCTGGAAGGCGTTATGATGCGATCTCCGCACGCCTGGGCGATTGCCTGTCGCAAACCTTCAGGTGAAGTTTCTACGCATAGCGAACCGCTGGAACGTCTCTCCGAAAAACGGAAGTGGATGGGCTGGCCGGTACTTCGTGGAGTTGCGACCTTGGGTCATGCCATGACGCTTGGATTCCGCGCGCTTAGATTCTCGGCGAATGTGGCGCTGGAAGAAGTTGAGAGTGGGGACTCTTCCGCGCACAATACTGTTGTTGATCAGCAAACTGCCAAACAGAAAGTCAGCAAAAAGCTTGAGATCAGCGGATGGATGGCGACGGCGAACATCATCCTCTCCGTCGGTTTTTTCATTTTCATGTATAAATTTCTACCGCTGGTTGCCGCCACTCAAATGAAGCGAGTGAATCCGATCTTTGGACAGCAGATTGTTTTCAATCTTGTGGATGGGGTGATCCGGCTGGCACTTTTCCTGTTGTTTATCTGGGCAGTATCGCTGATGAAAGATATTCGTCGAGTTTACCAGTACCATGGCGCAGAACATAAGACGGTCTTTGCGTTTGAAAATGGAGACTCGCTGGCGACTTGTTCAGTACAAAAGTATTCAACCTTTCATCCCCGCTGCGGGACCAGCTTCCTGATGACGGTAATGATCATTTCGATACTGGTGTACACGCTTATACCCGTGACAACGTTCTGGGCCCGATTCGGCGTGCGAATTGCTTTGCTCCCGGTAATCACAGGGTTGTCGTACGAGATCATCCGCTTCGCTGCCAAGCATCGCGGATCCCTCTTTGCGATGATGACGGCTCCTGGTCTGTGGCTGCAACGGATCACGACGCAGCCTCCTTCAGACGATCAGGCAGATTGCGCTATTGTCGCGCTCGAGCACGCCATGTCCCTCGAGAAGCAGCACGGCGGCGAACTTGTAATTGCCTAGCGGCGCCGCCCGCAAACTTTTACTTCTCCCAATCCTTTAACGCTTACAATGAATTTTGAATCGCGGATTGAAGAGCACAATCTTCAGTCAGAGGCATGTCCGGCATGTTTGAACGACTTGATCAAATCGAAGCTCGCTATGAGGAATTGACGCAGGCGCTAGCGTCCCCGGATATCGTGAACGACTCGGCGAAATATCAGAAGACCGCCAAGGCGCATAGCGAAATTGTACCCGTCGTCGAACTCTATCGGGAATACAAAGACTTGCGACAGGGTATTGCCGATAGCAAAGCGATGCTAAGTGACGAAAAAGATCCCGAGATGCGCGCTTATGCCGAAGAGGAGTTGAACAAACTTCAGGCCCGGGTAGGAGTGGTGGAAGAGGAACTCAAGGTTCTGCTGCTGCCAAAAGATCCCTATGACGAAAAGAATGTAATCCTAGAAATTCGGGCGGGGACCGGCGGCGATGAGGCGACCCTGTTTGTAGCAGAGATGTTCCGCATGTATACCCGATTCGCTGAGCTGAAAAAGTGGAAGGTGGAAGTTCTTTCGACTTCGGAGTCTTCAGTGGGCGGGTTGAAGGAAGTTATTGCGATCATCGAGGGTGAGCGAGTGTTTTCGCAGATGAAGTACGAAAGCGGAGTCCATCGGGTACAGCGTGTGCCAGCCACTGAGCAGCAGGGACGGGTTCACACGTCGGCTATTACGGTTGCGGTTTTGCCGGAGGCGGAGGACGTGGACATCAAGATTGAAGCTAAAGACCTGAGGATTGACACATTCTGCTCTTCGGGGCCGGGCGGACAGTCGGTGAATACGACGTATTCTGCGGTGCGTATAACGCACATTCCCACTAATACGGTGGTGAGCTGCCAGGATGAGAAATCGCAGATTAAGAATCGCGAAAAGGGTATGCGAGTTTTGCGCGCCCGCCTCTACGAAATCGAAATGCAGAAGCAGCAGGATGCTCTCGCCAAAGAGCGTAAAGCACAAGTCGGCAGCGGCGATCGCAGCGAGAAAATACGTACCTACAACTTCCCGCAAAATCGAGTCACCGACCACCGCATTGGAATGAGCATCCACCAATTGCAGGAGTTGATGGATGGCAAGCTGCAACCGCTGGTGGATGCATTGATCACGCATTATCAGGCAGAGAAGTTGAAGCACGAAACAGCTTCGGTGGTTTGACCCGCGAACTCGAACCCTCATCGGCTTGTGTTCCAATAATGTTGTGACCCTCCGCGAAGTTCTAACCTCGGCAGTCGAGCGCCTCGAAGCTTCAGTCGTCGGATCTCCCCGCATGAATGCGGAATTGCTCCTGACGTTTGTTCTGGATTGCGACCGCTCGCATTTATATGCGCATCCGGAACGCGAGCTTAGCGTTGAAGAATTGAATCGTTACGAGAGCGCCCTCGACGAGCGTAGCCGTGGAGTTCCGGCACAATACATCACTGGACACCAGGAGTTTTGGGGGATGGATTTTGTCGTTACCCCCGACGTACTAATCCCTCGTCCAGAAACCGAACATCTCATTGAGACGATCTTGCCGCTGGCTCGTGGAATGGCGAATCCTCGAATTGTTGATGTTGGCACGGGCTCGGGGTGCATCGCAGTGGCCCTTGCGAAGGAGCTGCCTCAGGCTGAAATATACGCGACCGATATTTCTCGTTCGGCGCTGGAAATTGCCCGCGCCAATGCTAGACGACACAGCCTGCAAGGCCGGATTATTTTTCGAGAAGCAGACATACTAGAGGGATTGGAAACATACAGCTTCGACTTCGTGGTTTCGAATCCTCCGTATGTCGGAGAGTCGGAAGAAGAACAAGTGCAACTTGAGGTGCGAAAGTACGAACCGAGGAACGCGGTGTTCGCTGGCAATACAGGTTTAGAGGTTATCGAACGGCTCGTGCCGCAGGCGAGTTTTGCTTTGCGTGCCGGAAGATGGCTTGTTATGGAAATCAGCGGGAGCATTGTCAGTGGAGTTACTCGATTACTGAACGGATGGCACGACGTTCGCATCACGAATGACTTGCAGGGAATTGCGCGGATTGCCAGCGCGCGCAAGGAAAGTGGCTGCTAAAGAATTTCTCGTTCGTTTCCTGCGCGACGGGTAATTTGCTGACGGTCTAGATATTCGAGTAATGGGATTGCGTACTTCCGGCTGACCCCGGTCAACTGCTTGAACCTGGCTACATCTAATTTGGCCGATTTCGTTTTTTCAGTCGCGATGATCTTACGCAGATTATGGAGGGCGTTCTGATGGAAGACGAGATCGTCGGAAATTTTCGTCAGAACCTTGTCTCGCAAGAGCAAAGTGACAAGCTTTTGCGCGCGAATTCGGTCCACCTTCAATCCGGCGAGAACGTCTGGTAATGCGGGGACCTTGAGACCGGCGGAGCTAAAAGCTCGTTCTATGATTTTCTTCGATTCTTCCTCCTCGCCTCTCATGGCAACGCCTTGTCCGGGAAGATGAACCAGTTCGCCGTCAAGTTCGATGGCCTTTTTTCTCGCCAGCAGATTGAGTGCGAACGTGAAGACCTCCGGACCGAGATTTAGCTGTTCGCGCAGCGCTTCCTTACTAATCCCGCCCACTAAGGAATTCTGCTGTTGGAACTCCTTAACCGCGTCCTTGATAGCCGACTTGAGTTGATCAACTTCGCGGGCATGAATGAAGAGCTCTCCGATGCTAAAAATCCTGCCCGATTGAAGGAGCGTTCGTGTGTGGCTTTCGATTACTTCTCTGCGCCAACCGGTTTCCGCGATCGCCTGCGCGAGTGAGAGGCCGCGCACTTCTCGGCGTACGATGCGCGTTTCCAAAATGCTTTCAGGGTTGCCCTCGGCGAATGTCTGCACCGCGGCGAGATGGCTTTCCTGCGATAGCTTCTGAAATGGAGCTGCGTCAAGGACCACGCCTCCCCCAATAGTAATGACCGGCGAAAACTGGCGAAGAATAAACCGGTCACCAGGCAGGAGCAAAGCCGATTTTGCAAGCCGAAGTTGCGCAAACGCGGTGTCTCCAGGCGCAATCTGCCTGGCATCCCGGAGCACGACAGTAGCGATCATCTCGGATGTGTAGGCGTGAAAATGCACGCGGGCGCGGTCTTTCAAGGGCTTGGCGGATGGAAGTACCGAAAGGGAAACGTCGAGGCGCGATGTGGGAGTGAAAGCTTTTGCGGTGGCGAGTGTGGTGCCCCGCTCGAAATCTTCGATAGGAAGTCCCGCCAGATTTAGCGCGGTACGTTCTCCGGCGCGTGCCCGATCCGCGGGTTGACCATGCACTTGAATTCCTCTGACTCGCACTTGTTTCCCGCTGGGAAAAATTTCCAGTTGCTCCTCTCGGTGGACGACGCCCGAAATGAGTGTTCCCGTGACGACAGTTCCGAAACCTTTCATGCTGAAAACTCTGTCTACGGGGAGACGGGCGAGTGCGGTCGAATCTTTACCTGGAATCTCAGCGGCCATCTCTGCGAGCACGTGTTTCAGACGATCGAGACCAGCACCGGTCCGAGAACTTACCGGGATGATGGGCGATCCCTCGAGAAACGATCCGCGCAGGAATTCGCTCACTTCGAGCCGTAGCACCGCCAAAGTCTCTTCATCAACCAAGTCAGACTTGGTCAGCACCGTGATTCCCTGACGCACGGAAAGCAGTCGCAAAATATCGAAGTGCTCGCGCGTTTGCGGCTTGATAGATTCATCCGCCGCAATTACGAGTAGCACCAGATCAATGCCGCCGATTCCGGCAAGCATGTTGCGGACAAAACGCTCATGACCGGGAACATCAACGAAGCCGAGACGCAGAGTTTCGCCATTCGTCCCGGCCAATTCAAGGTGCGCAAACCCTATGTCAATAGTGATGCCGCGGCGTTTTTCTTCTTCCAGGCGGTCGGCGTCAATCCCCGTTAGTGCCTTGACCAGCGCGGTTTTCCCGTGGTCTATGTGACCGGCAGTGCCAATGATTACTGACTTCATTGCGGACAGTATAAGCTCCGCGCCGAACGGCAGTTGTTCGTCAACAAAAGGGGCGAGTTCCACTATCCAGCCACGGCGATGAAATGCGACAATAGTATTTCCACGACATTTCCATACATCAAACTATGACTGCTACTGCCGCCTTTGCCATTACCCCCGAAGTGATTCGGGAGCACGGACTCACCTCGGAAGAGTACGAAAAGATCAAGCAACTGCTAGGCGGGCGGGAACCCACGCGAACAGAGTTGGGAATATTCAGCGTGATGTGGAGCGAGCATTGTTCCTACAAATCATCGCGAGTCCATTTGAAGCGGCTGCCGACACGAAGCCGCCGCGTGCTACAGGGCCCAGGAGAAAATGCGGGCATCATTGACATTGGCGAAGGCTGGGCATGCGCCTTCAAAATCGAATCGCACAATCATCCCTCCTTCGTGGAACCGTTTCAAGGTGCGACCACAGGCGTCGGCGGCATTTTGCGGGACATTTTTACCATGGGAGCGCGTCCGGTTGCGGTGATGGATTCGCTGCGCTTTGGTCCGATACAGCAGCGTCCAAAGTCCGGTGACTCTGCCGGGCTGACCCAGAAAGAAATTCACCGTAATCACGCAATTTTCGACGGCGTCGTTGGCGGCGTGGCGTCCTACGGGAACTGCTTTGGCGTTCCCAATGTTGGTGGCGAGACCAAGTTTGAATCTTGCTACTCGGGAAATCCTCTGGTGAACGCGTTCGCGCTCGGTTTGGTGCGGCGAGACCAGATCTTTTACGCCAAGGCGGCGGGCGAGGGCAATCCGGTAATTTACGTGGGATCGAAAACTGGACGCGATGGAATTCACGGCGCAACCATGGCCAGCGAAGAATTCAGCGAAGGCTCGGAGGCGAAGCGCCCGAATGTGCAGGTAGGCGATCCCTTCATGGAAAAGTTGCTGCTGGAGGCTTGCATCGAGGCCATGCAAACGGGCGCAGTGATTGGCATTCAGGATATGGGTGCGGCGGGCCTGACGTGTTCGACCTGCGAAATGGGCGCTCGCGGCAGCGTGGGATTGGAAATTGAACTGGACCGAGTTCCCCAACGCGAAACCGGCATGACTCCCTACGAAATCATGCTGAGTGAGTCCCAGGAGCGCATGCTGTTAGTGGCGCAAAAGGGGAGAGAAGAAGAAGTGTTTCGCGTTTTTCAGAAGTGGGGACTGGACGCGGTCGAAGTCGGTCACGTCATAAAAGAAAACACCATGCGCGTGCTCGAGCATGGAAAAGTTGTCGCCGAAATTCCTAATGAGGCGCTGACGGATGATGCACCGGTATATAAGCGTCCGCTCGAGCGTTGGGAGACGCCGCTGCCACGAGAAAAGCCCGACCACATTCGACTGGGCGAAGCTCGCGATTTAACTCAAGACCTGAACTCTCTGCTGAGAAGTCCTAATATTTGCAGCAAACGCTGGGTGTGGCAGCAATACGATTCGATGGTGCAAACGAATACGGTCGAAGGTCCGGGTCAGGGCGATGCCGGAGTGATCCGCATCAAGGGCTCGCAGCGCGGACTCGCGATGGCGCTGGATGGCAACGGACGATGGTGCTATCTCGATCCAAAACTGGGCGCGATGCATGCGGTGGCGGAGGCGGCAAGGAATGTCGCGTGCTCCGGGGCGACGCCAGTCGGTGCTACCAACTGCTTGAATTTTGGGAATCCTGAGAAGCCGCCAATCATGTGGCAATTTTCTCAGGTGATTGACGGCATAACGAAAGCTTGCGAAGAGCTCGATGTTCCGATCACAGGAGGAAACGTCAGCTTTTACAACGAAACCTTAGGCGAAGGAATTTATCCGACGCCGGTTCTTGGAATCGTTGGCATCATCGAGGATGTAAGCAAAGCGACGTTCCCCCATTTCCGTGAAGCGGGAAAAGCGGTCGTCCTATTGCGTGGCGCCGAGCACGGAGATCTTGTGGATGCGGAATCAGAGTTCGGCTCCTCCGAATATGCCAAAGAGATATTGGGACAGGTTTGGGGTTTTCCGCCGGCGCTGGAGTTGGCAAAAGAGGCCGCGCTGCAAAAAGCGATTGTGGAAATAATCACCTCCGGACTTGTAGATTCCGCTCACGATTGTTCCGATGGCGGAATCGTGGTGGCGCTGGCGGAATCTTCGTTTCTGCAAGCTATTGGAATCAAGGTAGATATCACCGCTCACGAACTGCCCGACGAATTCGTTTTGTTCGGCGAAGATGCCAGCCGAATCCTCGTTTCGTGCGACCAGAGTAATCTCTCGCGAATCCAGGAAGTAGCGGTAAAATATGGCATCTCCTCACAACAGATCGGCGTCACGGTGCCAGCAGAGTTTGAAATCAAGATTGATGGCCGGGTGGTAGTGTCAACGAGCATTGCAGCAATGCGCGAGAATTATGAAAACGCGTTGACGAAAGCATTGGCAACAGATCCGGAAGCGGTGCTGGTATCGAATTAGATATTGGGTGCATAAAGAGGGCAGATACTCAAATGATTCGATCCGATAAATTTCGCGACGAGTGCGGGGTGGTCGCAATTTATGCCAACCCCGAAGCCGAGAAGCTTGCTTATCTGGGCCTGCATGCGCTGCAACATCGCGGACAGGAATCCGCTGGCATCGTGACCTCGAATGGCATGTCGCTGAACATGCATAAGTCCATGGGGCTGGTCACGGACATTTTCGATGAAGAGCAGCTCTCGAAATTGCACGGAACGCTGGCTATCGGACACACACGCTATTCGACAGCGGGTGACTCTTCCCTCCTGAACGCTCAGCCGATCCTCGTGCAATCGAATAAGGGAATGATGGCGCTGGCACACAATGGAAATCTTGTAAATGCGCCGGAAATCCGCAGTCGAATGGAGAGCCAGGGATCAATCTTTCAAACTAGCAGCGATACTGAGGTGATCGTTCATCTGATCGCGCTCTCGAAAGAGCAGACACTTCCCGAAGCCATGGCGGACGCGTTGCGCCGGGTAGAAGGCGCTTTTTCTCTGGTGATGATCAGTCCTGACCGCATTTTTGCGGCACGCGATCCTCGCGGATTCCGGCCACTGGCGATGGGAATGATTCCCGCGATTCCGGGTGAGAAACAAGACACCATCGTATTTGCCTCCGAAACATGCGCCTTCGATTTGATCGGAGCCACTTATGTGCGCGAGGTCAAGCCCGGCGAACTTATCGTGGTCGGGCCGGAGGGAATTACGTCGCGTTTCTACGCTACGCCTCTGTCTCAATCAAGCTGCATCTTCGAGCATGTTTACTTCTCGCGTCCGGATAGCCGTGTCTTTGGGCGAGCGGTGCAAGAGAGCCGCGAAGAACTTGGGCGGCAGATGGCGAGGGAAGCCCCCGCAGATGCGGACATCGTGGTTCCGGTGCCGGATTCGGGAGTGACTGCAGCGATGGGATATGCGGCGGAGAGCGGTATCCCGCTGCGCTTTGGATTGATCCGCAATCATTACATTGGGCGGACATTTATCGAACCCAGGCAGTCGGTGCGCGATTTCGGGGTGAAGTTGAAGCTGAATCCGGTGCGCAGTTTGCTCGAGGGAAAGCGCGTGGTCTTGATTGACGATTCGATTGTGCGTGGGACCACCAGCCGTAAGATTGTGCGTATGATTCGCAGCGCTGGGGCGCGGGAAGTGCATATGCGCATTTCTTGTCCTCCGACAATTTCGCCGTGTTTTTATGGAGTGGATACACCATCGAAGAAAGAGCTTATTGGCGCGAATAAATCCATCGAGGAGATTCGCGAGTTTATCGGCGCGGATTCGCTTTCGTACCTCTCGCTCGAGGGCCTGAAAAAGGCTTGTGGGGACGGTGAGAAGACCACCTATTGCACTGCTTGTTACACTGGCAAATATCCCACCAACTGGGTGGACGTGGAAGAAATTCACCCGGTAGCTGTCAGCAAGCGCTGATTTGTGCTTCGTTTTTCCTCTCCTGGCGGCTGGCTCATTTTTATCTTCGTTGATTGAAACTTGCTAACTAGGGAGTTGTGTCTCTGAAACAGTCGGTAAAAATTATCGGCGCTGGCCTCGCAGGCTCGGAAGCTGCATGGCAGTGTGCCCGTCGCGGTGTTCGAGTCGAATTGTTCGAAATGCGGCCAGTGCACTCTACTCCCGCACATCAGACGCAGGATTTTGCGGAATTAGTTTGTTCCAACTCGCTGAAATCTGAGAGCGAAAACACAGCGCCGTGGCTGCTCAAGGAAGAGATGCGACGGGCGGGATCGCTGCTCATCGCAATCGCACGTGAATGCGCTGTACCGGCCGGGCACGCGTTGGCGGTAGACCGCGCGACATTTGCAGCGCGAGTTACGCAAGAAGTTTCCTCGGAGCCTTTGATCACAGTGCGACGGGAGGAAGTGACGCGCATTGACGAAGACGATCTCACTATTGTTGCGAGCGGACCCTTGACGTCGGACGCTCTCTCGAGCGAAATCTCACGACTCAGCGCTTCCGCGGAAGGTAGCGGGAGCGATGTTTCCAGCCTGTATTTCTATGATTCGATCAGTCCAATCGTTGAAGCCGATTCGATTGATATGTCGAAGGTGTACTTGGCCGCGCGTTATGACAAAGGCTCGGCGGACTACATCAATTGTCCGATGTCGAGAAATGAGTACGAGCATTTCTGCGATGCGCTTCTCACCGCTCAATCGGTCGAAGAAAAAGAGTGGGAGAAGCTGAATTACTTCGAAGCCTGTCTGCCGATTGAAGAAATTGCCCGGCGAGGCCGCGATACGCTGCGTTTCGGACCCATGAAGCCGGTCGGACTCAATGACCCGCGCACGGGCCGACGGCCGTACGCTGTGGTGCAGTTACGGCAGGAGAATATTCGTGCTGATTCCTACAACCTCGTGGGCTTCCAGAATCACTTAAAGTTCGGTGAGCAAGCGCGAGTATTGCGACTGATTCCAGGACTCGAGAATGCTCGATTCCTTCGTTATGGGCAGATTCATCGCAACACCTACATCAATTCTCCGGTGTTACTGTGCGATACCTTACAGATGAAACAGCACCTCGGTGTTTTGTTTGCCGGACAAATTTGTGGAGTGGAAGGTTATGTGGAATCTATCGCGACGGGGTTGATGGCGGGAATTCATGCGGTAGCGTTAATCCAGGGCAATAAGCCGTCGCCGCCACCGCGCGCGAGTGCTTTCGGATCGCTTGTGAACTACATTACTCACGCTGACCCGAAGAAGTTTCAGCCCGCGAACATCACCTTCGATTTACTTCCCTCGCTGGCAGAAAAGATTCGCGACCGGCAGGAGCGACATCGAAAGCAATGTGAGTTGGCTCTTCGCGAGTTTGATGGATGGCTGGCGGCGTACGTGAGTCCAGCATTGTCAGAGGTTGTGGCGTACCCCGCCGTGTAACGGGTGGGATTCTCGTGACCGTGAGCAATTCTATTCAACTTAATATCTAACCTTCTCTTCTTTCGTCGAACAAACCTTCACAACATTACGTATTCCACTTGCAGGGACGCTCGACAGCTTACGTTCTACTGCGGGCTGCGTCCAAGTGAGCAATGGTCCTGCGTGATCTTATCGGTGATGTGCTGCGTACGCTTTGGGCGCACAAACTGCGCACATTCCTCACTATGTTTGGCATTGCCTGGGGAATTGTCTCGATTGTCCTAATGGTAGCGGCTGGCGAGGGACTGGAAAGGGGACAGGAAGAGCAAGCCAAGAATTTAGGGAAAGATTTGATGATCGTATTTCACGGGCGCACCAGCATGCAGGTAGGCGGAGCCCGCGCGGGAAGAGTTGTGCACTGGGAAGATGAAGATGTCGCAGCGGTGCAGACGCAGTCTCCCGACTGTGAAGATGCGATTCCTGAGTTGGAACAGGACACTGTTCGCGTTCACAGCAACTTTAATAACGCGGCGTTCATGGTGACTGGATCCTATCCGCAGTTCGGATACATTCGTACGCTCGATGTGGGCAAGGGACGGTTTTACAACTGGGAGGACGAGCGCGAAGCGCGCCAAGTTGCGTTTCTGGGCAGCGATGCGGCGAAGCAACTTTTTCCTGGACGTAATCCTGTCGGCGAGAACATCTATCTCAACGACTCTCCTTTTGTGGTGATTGGAGTAATGGCGCAGAAAAAGCAAGACTCCAGCTACGACGGCTGGGATGTTAACAAAGTCTTCATTCCTTTTTCCGCAATGAGGAGAGGCTTTCCTGATAAAGCTCCGGGAACCCCGACGACTTTTGATCAGTTACTGGTTACGCCAAAATCGGTGGAGCAGCATGAAGCCTGCAAACATGAACTGCGGACCGTGCTAGGAAAGATGCATAACTTCGATCCCAAGGACAAAGAAGCGTGTCCTATCTGGGACACAGTGCAAGAAGCCAAGGCTTTTCGGCAGATGACGGATGGAATGAAATATTTTCTGGGCGCCGTCGGTATTGTTACGCTTTTCTTGGGTGGCCTCGGAGTGATGAACGTCATGATGGTTGCTGTGCGAGAGCGCACGCGCGAGATCGGCGTGCGCAAGGCGTTAGGCGCTCCCGCTCACACCATCCTGAAGCAGTTTTTTATCGAAGCGCTATTGATCGCGTTCATCAGTGGGGGGCTGGGACTAAGCGTGGCATACGGGTTATGCGCTTTGGTCAATCTGCTGCCTATGCCGGACTTTTTCGCGGGACTGATCGCAACTTGGCAATCTGGCGCATTGGCTTGTGTATTACTTGGAACGATCGCGGTGTTATCGGCTCTATATCCGGCGCGGAAGGCCGCATCCATTGACCCGATTGAGGCGCTGCGGTTTGAGGCGGGAGGTTAGCGAACTCGTAAGGCATGTTGACTGAAATCATTCGCGAAGCGTGGGTGGCGCTCAAACGTAACTACACCCGAAGTTTGTTGACCATGGTTGGCGTCGTTTGGGGCATTGCCACGGTGACTTTGCTGATCGCATACGGCAGCAGCTTCCGCAATATTCTGGTGAGCGGCTTTGATGCTTTCGGCAAGGGCGCGGTGATTTGCTGGCCACAACAGACCAGTGAACAGCCTGGTGGACAGCGCGCAGGAAAGAAAGTTGTTTTTGAAAAGGCTGACGTGGATCTGGTGAAAGAGACGGCTCCGCTGGTGAAGCACGTTTGCCTGGAGACTGTTCACCGGCCCGGCATAGCTTATGGCGACAGAATGGTGGGAACCGCCGCGGTGCGCGGAGTTTGCCCTGAATACGGAGAGATGCGAAATGAAGTTGCGTCCGAGGGGCGCTGGATCAGCAGCAGCGACGAACTCGAGCGCCGCCGGGTGTGCTTCATCGGCGGACGGGTACGAGAGCAACTGTTCAGTGGCCGCCCTGCGATTGGCGAAACCGTGCTGATTGGTGGCGTGCGATTCACAGTGATTGGCATTATGCAGCGCAAGATTCAGATGAGTAATTATTTCTCCAGTGATGACGAATCTGTCTGGATCCCATACTCGGCGGCTGGCGATCTTTGGAACACCCGTTTCGGGGCGGTATTGATATTTGAGCCAGTGGCCCCCCAATTCGAAAAGAGGGCGATGGCCCAGGTGCTGGCCGCCGTTGCAACCCGCCAGCAATTTTCTCCGACTGACAAAAAAGCTATTCAGATGTTTGGCCGCGATGAGTTTCGTCCGGTGATTGATGCGTTGACGATTGGACTGCAGGTGCTGCTCGCATTTGTTGGCACGCTTACGCTGGGCATCGGCGGAGTTGGTGTGATGAATATCATGCTGGTTTCGGTTGATGAGCGCATCCGCGAAATCGGATTGCGGAGAGCCTTGGGTGCGAAGAAGAGTCACATCAAATTGCAATTCCTGGCCGAGACTCTGCTCATCATGTTGCTTGGTGGAGCAATCGGCGTCTTGATTTCTTATGCGATTGCAGCGGCGGTTGGCACGCTGCCCTTGATGGGCCCGCTATTTGAGGATGAGTCGGGAAAGGGCGACATTCATCTGCGGATTTCCTTCGTGACTGTGATGCTTTCAACTCTCGTGCTGATTTTTGTCGGAGTGGCCAGCGGATTGGTGCCGGCACTCAAGGCGTCGAAGCTGGACCCCGTGGAAGCGTTGCGCTATGAATAAATGTTTGACGACCGCCACCGTTCAGAGTACCTTGCGGACGACCTCAATTAACAATTGCGCGAGGTTACCGCGTGCCTTTATCAGCTGTTGACGCATTCGCTCCCGCTTTGGAGAATACCAAGCTGCAGCTCCTGAGACCCTTTCGAGCTGGGCAATGGGCTAAGCTGGCGCTCGTAGGATTCTTGGCTGGAGAACTCAACTCCGGCGGCGGATGTAATTCTGGCTTCCACATACCCAGACACACGTCAGATAAATTTCTAGCCTATCCCCTGCCAACTCTTAATCCAGCGGTTTATGCCGCATTAATCGCAACTCTAATCGTTTCCGGAGCACTTTTATGGCTCCTGTTAATTTACGTGAATAGCATGATGCGGTTCGTTCTATTCGACAGTGTGGTCCAAAAGGAGTGTCACATCCGGCGAAGTTGGAGCGGCCACCTCCGTTCTGGATGGAGATATTTTCTTTGGCAACTTGGATTCGCTTTGGCTGCCATATCGGCGTTCGCCATCCTCATAGGGGTACCTGCGGCAATTGCGATGTTACTGGGATGGCTGCAGGACCCGCACCACCATATGGTGCCGTTAATTCTCGGGGGCATTGTGCTCTTCTTTGCTTTCCTGGCTTTTTTGCTGGCTTTTCTCATCGTTCACGTCCTGACGAAAGACTTCGTGATTCCGCAAATGGCACTGGAGGACATAGGCGCGATGGAAGGCTGGAGCCGTCTTTGGTCGATGTTGAAAGCGGAGAAGGGAGGCTATGCGGGATACATTGGTATGAAAGTCGTGCTGGCGATTGTCGCGGGAGTGCTGGTGGGGATTGTGGCTTTCGTCGTAATTTTGCTGATGCTTATTCCGGTGGGTGGCTTCGGCGCAATCGCTATCTTGGCTGGGAAAACGGCAGGCTTGACTTGGAACCTATACACAATCACCGTCGCGGCTGTTGTGGGTTGCGTTCTTGTCCTTGCACTTTTGTATGTCCTCTCATTGATTTCAGTGCCGGCGATCGTATTCTTCCCGGCGTATTCTATTTATTTCTTCGCCGCGAGGTATCCGAAACTACAGGCGTTGCTGCATTCAGCGGCGCAGATACCGCCAGTAATTCCCTCGCCGCCGATACAAACGAATCTCCCCGAATTCGGCGAATAAGAAATTCCGCTCAATCGCGGGCGCGATTCTTGATCCAGATCGGCGTGCCGATAAATCCAAAGACGCGGCGTATTTGATTTTCCAGAAAGCGTTGATAAGAGAAGTGTAACTTCACTTTGCGGTCGGTAAAGATCACGAAAGTGGGCGGTGAAACGCCCGCTTGAGTCATGTAGTAAATCTTGACCTGCTGTTTCGCGGGCACCGATGCGCGATCAAAATCTACGTTTTTGACGAAACGGTTCATCTCTCCCGTACCGATTCGCTTGCGACGTTCGGCGGCGACTTTTTCCAGCGTTGGAAATATCTTATCGGTCCCTACTCCGGTGGCGGCGGAAATGAAGAGCACCGGAGCGTAACTTAGAAATTTCAATCCGTCGCGCAATTTGTCTTCATACGCTTCTCGATCTGCGGGACGTTTGCTATCCTGCATGCGTGCGGCTTTCGATTGAGTGACCGGCTTTTTCTCTCCGCTGATAACCAGGTCCCACTTATTCACAATGATGATGACGGAGCGTCCACTCTCGTGGGCGTAGCCGGCGATTGTGGCATCCAGTGCGCTGACGCCTTCGGTCGCATCAATCACGATCAAAGCGATGTCTGCTGCTTCCAGATGTTTTCGCGCCATAACGACCGACAATTTCTCGGCCATCAGGTGTGTCTTGCCCTTGCGTCGAATCCCGGCGGTGTCAATAAAGCGAAACTGTTTGCCGTCGCGTTCGACAATTTCATCCACGGCGTCGCGAGTAGTTCCGGGGATTGGCGAGACGATAGAACGCGCGGACCCCGTGAGACGGTTCAATAGGGTGGACTTCCCTACATTCGGATGTCCAATAATCGCGATTTTGGTCTCTTTTGGATCGGCGCGATGGTCGGGCTGGACGTTGCCTTCAGCAATGTCGTCGCGCAGTTCGTGCTCTGCGGACCTGACCTTCGCCTCTTTAGGTTTTAACGTTTCAAGTTTGAGCGAATCGAAGATCGCGTCGAGGACTTCATCCACGCCCCTGCCATGCTCGGCTGAGACCGCGAAAATATTTCCAATACCGAGGCGATGGAATTCGTCTATCAGTCGTTGCTGCTTTTCACTGTCAATCTTGTTGACGGCGAGAAAAAGCGGCTTACCGCCGCGGATTAAAATTCGCGCCAGCTCAAGGTCAGGGCCAGCCAGCTCGGTGCGTCCATCCACGACAAGGATTACGGCGTTAGCTTCTTTGAGAGCGACTTTCGCCTGTCGGAAAATCTCGGCGGGAATAAATTCCTGTTCGTCGGGAACAATGCCCCCGGTGTCCACGATGCGCAATTGATGTCCGCGCCAGTTGGCTTGTCCATAGAGGCGGTCGCGCGTGATGCCGGGCTCATCGCCAACTATGGCTCGGCGTGATCCGACGATGCGATTGAAGAGCGTGGACTTCCCTACATTAGGGCGGCCCACGATTGCAATTGTCGGCACGCCGGCCGCGAGATCAGAGAGCGAGTTGGAATTGATTCGGGTCATTCAGTATTTCAGTGTTGTCGAGAGACCGTGTGACGAGAGTGCAAGAATGGTTGGTGAACTATTATAGTGTGATTCGTGTCATCCTCCTCCCATTCAACGCCTTCTCCGGCGGTGGCGGTCCCGAAACAAGCGGTTTCGCTGCATCAATTCTTCGCGCCCGGGGGGGTGCTCTCGCGAACGCATCCGGCCTATGAGTTTCGCCGAGGACAGCTGCAAATGGCGCAGGCCGTGGAAGAAGCGCTCGAGCAGCGACGTCACCTGATAGTCGAAGCCGGCACCGGCACTGGGAAGACGCTGGCCTATCTGGTTCCCATCATTCGTTCGGGCAAACGCGTGATTATTTCCACCGGCACGAAAAATCTTCAGGAACAATTGTTCAACAAGGACATCCCTTTTCTCGAGCAGGCTCTTTTCCCCGAGGGCGAAGGCAAGCTGAACGTCTGTTACATGAAGGGACGGAACAACTATCTGTGCCGCAAGAAGCTCTACGATCTCACCGACCAGCCCGTGTTGAGCGGTCTGGAAGAAATCGAGCACTACCGAGCCATCGCCGCGTGGGAGAAAGTGACGGCTTCAGGCGACAAAGCTGAGTTGGCAGCATTGCCTGAAGCCAGCGCACTCTGGCACAAACTCGACGCCCGCTCGGATACTTGTCTGGGCCAGAAATGCGGGGCGTGGGACCGCTGCTTCATTACCGAGATGCATCGGCGGGCGATGGAGAGCGACATCATTATCGTCAACCATCATTTATTTTTCGCTGATCTGGCGATCAAGCAACAGGCGGAGTATGCGCCGGATGCGGGCATCTTGCCGGAAGTAGGAACGGTAATCTTTGACGAGGCACACGAGTTGGAAGATGTAGCCGGCAGTTATTTCGGAGTGTCCGTAAGTCATCTTCGCTTTGAAGAGTTGTGCCGCGATGCCGAGATTTCGTTGCAGCGAAATCGCATGTTGTCGGTTTCTTTGTCAGGTGCGGTGAAGAGCCTGCGCGACCGCTCCACGTTCTTTTTTGCGCTCTTGCCCGCCGGGGAAGGACGATTTGCGTTTGAGAACCGGCGCGAATTCCTAGAGGAAAATGGCGACGAATTCATGGCGCTGCAGCAGTCCTTAGGAAGGCTCGGTTCGGAGCTGGAGTTGCTGCCTTCAAAGCCGGAAGAGGTATTTAATTTCTCGCGGCGGGCGCAGGAACTTCAAGTGCAACTCAGCTTCCTGATGGAATCCGAGGACCGCAACACCGTTTTCTGGATTGAACGTCGTCGCGGAGGGCGTGACAAAACCAACGTTTTTCTACAGGCCACGCCCATTGACGTGGCTCCCATTTTGAAAACTTGCATGTTCGACAAACTGGAGTGCGCAGTGCTGACGTCCGCCACCCTGGCCGTTGGAGGCGGTTTCGAATACATGCGCCGTAGGCTTGGGCTTGAGCACGTACGGGAAGTGGTCCTCCCATCGCATTTTGATTATGAGAGCCAGGCGCTCTTTTATGTTCCACCCGACTTGCCGGATCCTCGCACGCCCCAGTTCGCGGCCAAGGCTGCAGACAGGATTCGACGATTGCTCGAGATCACAAGTGGACGCGCATTTGTGCTTTTCACGAGCTATGCGCAAATGAACGACGTTTATAACCGGCTGTTGGGCGAACTCGAATTTCCCATGTTGTTGCAGGGAGACGCTCCCAAGAGCGCGCTGCTGGAAGAGTTTCGACTGACTCCACATGCAGTTCTATTTGCGACTTCCTCGTTTTGGCAAGGCGTGGATGTGCAGGGAGAACAACTAAGTTGCGTAATTATTGATCGCCTGCCATTTGCGGTTCCGAGCGATCCGGTAGTTGCGGCGCGGGTGAAATCCATTGACGCGGAGGGCGGGAATGCATTCTTTCAATTTCAGGTTCCGGCCGCAGTCATAACCCTCAAACAAGGCTTTGGACGCTTGATTCGGTCATTGCACGATCGCGGATTGCTCGTGCTGCTCGATAATCGCATCCTGAAAAAGCAGTATGGGAGGGTGTTCGTGGAGAGCCTGCCCAGCTACCGAAAAACGACCGAGCTGAAGCAAGTCGAGCAGTTTTTCGGACTGGAATCATAGCTCGATCCTATCCTGCGGGTGGGTCTCCTCAATTCACTGATCGCGTACAATATAGAGTTGGGTTGGGACGTTTGTGCAGGCTGTGCATGGTCGGCGAGGGATTACATGTTCGAAGTGACGGTGGAAGACACATTTGCGGCAGGGCACTACCTTAGAAACTATAAGGGCAAGTGCGAGAATCCGCATGGCCATAACTATAAAGTGCGAATTACCCTCGCGGGAAAAGAGCTGGATAAGGCCGGGCTTTTACTGGACTTCAAAGACCTGCGGGAGGTCATGAAGCACGTAGTGGATCGTCTCGACCATCAGATGATCAACGACTTGGAGCCATTTAAGGTCTTGAATCCCTCGGCCGAAAATCTGGCGAAGTATTTTTATGACGAGTCCAATGGACGGTTGCGGTCCGTTACAAATGGGAGGGTTCAGATTAAGAACGTGACGATCTACGAGACGGACACGACCACCGCTACCTACTCGGAATGATTTAGAGCCACCATCCAAGCGCGTTTCCGTGAATTGTTCCGGAAGAGTTCAGCGTTGATCCTATGCAAATAATTGAAATCTACAAGTCACTGCAGGGTGAGTCCACTTACACGGGGCTGCCTTGTGTTTTCGTGAGATTGATGGGGTGCAATCTTCGCTGCAACTGGTGCGATAGCGAGTACACCTTCACGGGCGGAACTCGTATGACGATTGATGAAGTGATGGAGGGAGTACAGCGCGTAAGCCGGGGTGCGGAACTGGTGGAAATCACCGGGGGCGAGCCGATGTTGCAGGAGAAAGAAGTCGTTCCTTTGATGGAGCGATTGCAGGACGAAGGCTACACGGTGCTTGTTGAGACCAGCGGCGAGCGTTCACTGGAGCGGGTACCCTCCGGCGTCATTAAGATTGTGGACGTGAAGTGTCCGGACTCAGGCGAGGGTGAGACGTTTCGGATGGAAAATCTGGAAACTCTTGTATCCACGGATGAAGTCAAGTTCGTTCTGAGCAGCCGCGCCGATTACGAATTTGCACGCGAGTTTGTTGCCTCACATCAGTTGAATCGCAAGGTGAATGCGGTGTTGTTTTCTCCCGCGTTTCGCAAAGGCGCGGCGGGATCACGGGATACTTCTCACTGTTTGCTTGACCCGCGCGAACTCGCTGACTGGATGATCAACGATAGTGTCCCAGCCAGGTTGGGACTTCAGATTCATAAATTTATATGGGATCCGGCATTGAAGGGCGTATAAGGTTGCTTCGTGTCTCGTCAATATCGTATTTCCGCGTGGCTGGCAGATGACATCTAACAGTACGATGTCTCGTGCATCATCGGTAGTCTTGTTGAGCGGTGGAATGGATTCCTGCGTGTGTGCGGCGCTGGCGGGCCGCGAGACAGATGCGGCTGCCGTCCACGTCAGCTATGGTCAGCGCACGGAAACACGAGAACGCGAGGCGTTTGCCCAGATATGTGCTCGGCTCGGAATCACGAAGCGGCTGGTGGTACGAAATGATGCACTGCGCGCCATTGGAGGCTCGGCGCTAACAGATACCAACATCTCCGTTCCCCGGTCTTGGAATGGGGATACAGCGTCGGCTGAAATTCCGGTCACCTACGTTCCTTTCCGCAACGCGCACTTTTTAGCGGTGGCGGTAAGCTGGGCGGAGGTGCTGGGAGCAAAGAGAGTCTTCATAGGCGCTGTCGAGCCCGACAGTTCGGGATATCCCGATTGCCGGCCCGCGTACTATCAAGCATTCAACCAAGTCGTGAAGACTGGGACGAAGCTTGGGGACATCGAAGTTGTAACGCCCTTAATCGCGATGCGAAAAGCGGAGATCGTCAAGCTTGGCCTTGAAGTGGGCGCTCCCTTCGATTTAACGTGGTCGTGTTATAGCCGCGAAGATGTGGCATGCGGGGTCTGTGACAGTTGCCGCCTGCGGCGAAATGCTTTTGCGGAAGCAGGGAGAGAGGACCCGATTGCGTATGACGCGCAAGATTACACGAGCGCAAATTTAAGAAACTAATTTCGTAATTATTGTCAGCCGGAGGGCCTGAAAAATGAAACAACGATATGTGATGCTAGTGGTTTCCATTTTTGTGATCTTATCCTTCGCCACTCAGGTATTCGCGCAGGCGATGGGTTCGGTGAAAGGTACGAGCAAAGATCTCGAAGGGAAACCCATCGCGGGAGCAGTCGTGGAGTTCGCCAACCAGGATAATGGGCGGAAATACAGCCTTAAGACCAATGGCAAGGGCGAATATTTTTCCCTGGGTATTGAGCCTGGAAAATACACAGTAACGCTGACAAAAGATGGCAAGCAATTAGACCAGGTAAAAAGTTTCCCGGTGTCGCTCGACGAGGCGACCCTGGATTTTGATTTGAAGAAATCGCAACTTCAGGGCGCGCAACAACAGGGAATTACGGCGGAACAGCTGCAGAAAATGCAGGAGCAGCAGGCTAAACAGCAAAAAGAAGTAATGACGGTGAAGACCCTCAACGAAAAATTAGCAGCGGCGAACACAAGCATTCAGGCAGGCAATTTCGATGCTGCAATTACCACGTTGACTGAAGCCACGCAGGTTGATCCGAACCGCGATCTGTTGTGGGCCAAGCTCGGCGATACGTATCTCGCTTCGGCGCCCAAGCAAACCGATGCCGCGGAAAAAACGAAGCGCTACACCGAAGCAGTCAACGACTACCAGAAAGCGGTGGATCTGCGACAAAAGGCTTTGGACGCGCAGACCACGAAGACGCCCGACGCTGGCAAAGATCTAGCGGCCTATTACAACAACCTGGCGCAGGCGCAAGCGCGCGTAGGCAAGACGGACGACGCGATCAAGTCGTATCAACAGGCGGCCCAGTTATATCCCGCAGGGGCGGCCCAATATTATTACAACCTGGGTGCGGTATTAACCAACGCCGGGAAGATTGACGACGCGATTACAGCGTTCGATAAGGCAATCGCAGCCGACCCAACTAAAGCAGACGCTTATTATCAGAAGGGTGTGAATCTGATCAGTAAGGCAACCACCGACAAGAGTGGAAAAATCATGCCTGCACCGGGCACTCAGGAGGCACTCAATAAGTATCTTGAGCTACAGCCGACGGGACAGTTTGCAGACGCCGCAAAGGGGATGATCCAATACATCGGCGGTACAGTAGAAACCAGCTACGGAAAGAAAAAAGGAAAATAGCGGCGTCTTTTTCGGCAACTTTCAGGACGGCTTCGGCCGTCCTTTTTTTGTTGTGCCAGGCATGATCATTCCGAGAACAGCGAGGTTACGAAGGTGCATGCAAGAAAGGGTTCCTCGTGGAACGGACGAGGAATATTAATTACATTACGGGTGGGAGACCATTTCTTGAGTCAATAGGCTGGACATTTGCGTCCGAGACTAGCATGGCGGCAACCGGTATCGCTCCAATTTCGCTCGAACTTGAGACCCCATCGAAGGGCGCGGTAGCGACTGACGCGCTATTGACGGCCATGTTGCGTGCGAATCCGGATGTAAGCGATCTGGTGTTTTCTCCCGGGCGAACACCGCAAGTTGAAGTTCACGGCAAGTTGATACCGGTGCAGGCTCGAGGGGGGAGCCTGTTGACCGCGGATGATACCCGTCGCATCGCGTCGGATCTGATCGGCAATAATAAACAAGCAATCACCATGTTGCGAGAGCAAGGCTCCTGCGACATTTCTTACGGACTCGCGGGAAAGGCACGTTTCCGCGCAAATATTTTCATTCAGCGCGGCAGTTGTGCGATTGTTATGCGAGTAATTTCCGGGGCGGTGCCGGACTTTGCTTCGCTGCGCCTGCCGGCACAGCTTGCGGACGCCGCCAATCTTCGTGATGGCATTATTTTAGTCAGCGGTTCGCGTGGCTCGGGAAAGTCATCTACGCTGGCGGCCCTGGTGGATTGCATCAATCGGCAGCACGCCTGCCATATCATCACCATCGAAGATCCCATCGAATTTCTGCACAGCCACAAGCTGGCAACCATCCATCAGCGTGAGTTGCACAGTGATACGCCCAGCTTTGCGCTGGGACTGCGTGCAGCTTTGCGACAGGCTCCGAGGGTAATTCTCGTCGGAGAGATGCGGGACCGAGAAACTACTGAGATGGTGCTGGAAGCGGCAGAGACCGGACACCTGGTGCTTTCGAGTGTAAATAGCACGGACGCCATAAAGACTATTGAGCGGGTGATTGGCGCATTTTCGCGAACGGAGCAGCCTCATATCCGTCTTCGGCTTGCCAAGACTTTCCGCTTCATCATTGCTCAGCGCCTGCTTCCGCGAAAAGATGGGGCTGGCCGAGTGGTAGCGGTGGAAATTCTTCGCTCACACGCGAGCACAGTAGGGTGCGTGGAATCCGAAAATCGGTCCGGCGGCGAGTTGATTGAAGTCATCAAGCGCAGCGAAGGCAAAGGCATGCAGCATTTCGATGGAGAAATTGCGAAGCTTGTCCGCGACGGCATTGTTGATGCGGACACTGCGATCAATTATGCGACCGATTCACGGGAACTCGCGGAAATTTTGAGTATTGCGAAACCCTAGAGCGAAGCCGAATTTGGAATCTCCGCATTTCCTTCGTATCATCTACAGGTGTCCGTCCCTCACACAACCTCTCCTCCGCTCCCTGGGGTTTTGAGTTTTGAGGACGCTTGGCATTGCGTGGAAGATCATGCTCGCCGGTTGCGCCAACCGGGGACGGAACTCGTTGAGTTACCCGCAAGCAGAGGTCGAGTACTTGCGGAGCCGGTCACCGCTGACCGTGATTTTCCGCCATTTGATCGTGCCACCAGAGATGGATACGCAGTGCGTTCGAGCGATCTGGCGCGGATTCCTGTGACACTCGAGCTGGCTGGTGAAATCAGAGCTGGGGCGAGCATGAAAGACTTTCCCAAGCTGCTACCAGGGCGAGCCGCAGCCATCATGACCGGAGCCCCAGTTCCTGAAGGCGCTGATGCCGTGGTGATGGTGGAATACTCATCTCTCAACGGGAATTACGTGGAGATCACAAAGGGAGTTTCCGCGGAAGAAAATATCGTATCTTCCGGCTCGGAAGGAAAAAAGGGCATCCAGTTGCTTGCGCCCGGGGTAGTTGTTGACTACGCCGCTATCGCCGTTGCTGCTTCCGTTGGAAAATCGCAACTGCGGGTGTTCGCGAAGCCGCGTGTGGCGATTCTTTCTACCGGCGACGAAGTTGTTGATATTGCTGCTGTTCCTGAGGCGACTCAGATACGAAACTCGAATTCTTATTCGCTCGCTGCGCAGATTGAGGCTGCTGGTGGAGATGCCGTCATTCTTCCCATTGCTCCAGATGAGCCATCACGTTTGCGAGAGTTGATTGAAAAGGGATTCGAAAATGACCTCCTGGTGATGGCGGGCGGCGTTTCCATGGGGAAGTACGACTTGGTCGAAGATGTATTGGCAGGCCTGCACGTAGAGTTCTTCTTCACGGGGGTCAAAATTCAGCCCGGAAAGCCGCTGGTATTTGGACGTTATCCGGCGAGAGACAGATATTTTTTTGGGTTGCCGGGAAATCCAGTATCCACCATGGTTACCTTCGAATTATTCGTGCGGCCGTTGCTAGCGGGGTTGACAGGGGCAATTGTCACGAGTCTCAGCTTTCTAAGCGCAAAGCTCGGCTCCGACATTCACGTCAAGACTGGGCTCACGCGTTTTCTGCCAGCCCAACTGTCCGGAGAATTCCAACAGGCAGAGGTCCGGTTGACCCCGTGGCAAGGCTCCGGTGACATTGCGGCAACGGCAGCGGCGAACTGTTATATCGTAGTGCCTCCTGATCGCGAGAAGATTGCGGCGGGGGAGTGGATTCCGGTAATGATGCGCTGACAGCAATTCAGCACGTAGCTAGAATTTCTCTTAGATGGCAAAACGTCTTTCTCATTACGACCGAAGCGGGCGCGCGAAGATGGTAGACGTGTCTGGTAAGGGGTCAACAAGGCGCGAGGCTGAGGCCAGCGCGTTGGTGGTATTAGCCCCTGCGGTGACGAAGGCGTTGCCTAAAAATCCCAAGGGCGATCCATTTGAGGTCGCGCGACTCGCTGGGATCATGGCCGCGAAGAAGACCTCCGACCTTATTCCCATGTGCCATCCGCTGGCCCTTTCGCACGTTGATGTGACTGTGGGCCTATGCGAGAATGGCGTGATTATTACCTCAAAAGTAACTACCGAAGCGGCGACGGGGGTTGAGATGGAAGCCCTGGTGGCGGCGAGCGTTGCCGCGCTCACCGTGTACGATATGTGTAAGGCTCTCGATAAAGGCATCGAGATCCGGAACGTTGTGCTCGAGCGCAAGTCGGGTGGCAAGAGCGGCGATTATTTTCGTGTCAGCCAGACGTGATAAGCGATAGCTATGCCAAATAGCGTAAAAGTTCTGCTGGTGGATGACAATCCCATGGTGCTGGGAATGTTGCGGGGAGCCTTATCTTCGCTGGCTGACGTCACTACGGCGGGCGACGCCACGGACGCTCTGATGAAAGCAATTGATGATCCGCCAGACATTTTGGTTAGCGATTACCGAATGCCGGGCGTGGACGGGCGCCAGCTTATGGAAAAGCTGAAAGGCCGAACTACCACAGCCAGAATTTCGGTGATTCTGTTGGCAACAAAGGCGGACATCGCGGAACGCTTTGGCATGGATGAGCATTCGGTGGACGACTTCGTCGAGAAGCCATTCTTTCTCAAAGAAGCCATTCAGAAAATAAAGCGCGTCATTGACAAGATCGCGCTGGAAAAAATGGCCAAGAATGCCGCGTCGGATGGGGTTGTCCGCGGCAATTTGTTACAGATGAATGTGATTGATCTGGTGCAGTCACTGGAGATGGGCCGTAAGACCTGCCTGCTCACATTCACCAATGGTAAGGAACGATGCGAGGTTTATTTCAGCGAAGGCCAGGTGACGCACGCGGCTTACGATGAGTTGATCGGAGATCCGGCGGTGTTTAAAGTTCTGCGCTGGCGAGACGGAACTTTTCAGATCAATTTTGAAGCCAAGACCTCGAAGCAAAGTACTACGTTGAACACTCAGGGCTTATTGATGGAAGGATTGCGACAACTGGACGAGGCCAATCGAGAAAGCGATACGCCTGAGGGAAAAGTTTCGGAGGAAGAAGATGTCCTCCTCGACTCCTGAAGGGCTTACAGCGGCGATCCTAACAGTAAGTGACTCTTGTGCGAGAGGTCAGCGAGTGGATCTTTCAGGCCCAGCCGTCAGCGAAGCCCTTCGCAGGGGTGGATTTATTGTTGAGGCGTCCAAAATTGTTTCGGACGAGCAACCTGCTATTCAGGAGGCGATTTTATCACTGTGGAATCGAGCTCAATTAGTTGTCACCACCGGTGGAACTGGGATCGCTGCTCGTGACGTAACGCCGGAAGCCACCCAAGCCTTATGTGATCGTTTGCTGGACGGCGTTGCCGAGCGTATGCGGCTGAAAGGCGCAGAGCACACTCCTTTCGCGGCCTTAAGTCGGGGCGTTTGCGGTGTGCGCGGGAAGTCGCTGGTTGTAAATCTGCCCGGCAATCCCAAAGGTGCGGTCCAGTCGCTGGAATCAGTGATGGAGCTTCTTCCGCATGCGCTACAGCTTCTCAATGGCGTCACCGAGCACAAATAGGTCCTAATTTCTTTCCACCCAAGCCTTTAAAATAACCTGTTGGCGACTCTTTACACGATCGGCCATTCCACCCGCCCGCTAGAAGAATTCATCCGTGTATTGCGGGCCCATGAAATCAAGAATCTGGTGGATATTCGTTCTATTCCAATGTCGCGGCGGCTTCCGCATTTCAATCGCGAAGCTTTAGAAAAATCATTGTCCGAGGTGGGAATCAAATATCTATGGCTGAAAGAGCTTGGAGGACATCGTACGAAGATTCGCGATGACTCTCCGAACGTCGCGCTGCGAAGCTCCAGCTTTCGGAATTATGCCGACCACATGCTCACCGAAGAATTTGAGCGCGGCGTTGCGGGACTCATTGGCCTAGCGGAGAAGTCACCGGCCGCCTACATGTGCGCAGAACGTGTCTATTTTAAGTGCCATCGCATGATGGTGTCTGACTGGCTGGTCGCGCACCGGCACGATGTCATGCACATAGATGGAACTGGGCCAGTGAGGCCGCACAAGTTAATGCCGGAGGCCCGCATGGTGGGTAGTCAAATGCTTTATCAGGGAGACGCGCTCTTCTAGTTTTAGGACTCTGCTCTGGTATGATCAGAAAACTCCGCGGCCTGACCTCTTTCGCGGGAGGCTGGACGCGATGATTTTGCTTGGGGGAGCGCGTGCCTAGCCAGAAGCAATTGAAGTGGTCTGAGCTGAAAGTTGGCGTCACCGTGCTGGTTGCCAGCATCACGCTCGCCGTTCTAATTTTTCTGATGAGCGGAACTGGTGGATTCCTCACCAAGAAGATCACCCTGGTCTCCTATTTCGATAATGCGGGAGGGCTGCAGATTGGCGCGCCGGTCCGGCTGCAAGGCGTGAACATCGGTAATGTCTCCGCGATTCGCGTGGTCGCTGACAAAGACAAGCAACAAAATCCCGTCGAAGTCACAATGAAAGTCAGCACCAAATATCATGAGAGCCTGCGGCGGGATTCGCAATCAGCGCTTTCAACCGCCGGCGTGCTCGGCGAAACTTATATTGACATTGACAGCTCACAGGCGCGCGGATCCGAGGTCCGGCCCGGGGATGTGCTCTCCACTCGCGGAACTCCCGATCTGCAGGATGTGGTCCGCGCCAGCCAAGGGACGTTGCAGAATCTCGATGCGTTGCTCAAACGCCTCGATCGGATCGTTGCCTTTGTGGAAAGCGGGCAGGGTTCGATTGGTAAGTTGATTTATGATCCCGCGCTTTATAACCGCCTGAATTCAACAGTCAGCCAGTTTCAGGGTGTCATGACCGAAATCACCCAAGGCAACGGCACTATTGGCAAGTTGCTGGTGGATGATGAGCTTTACACCAAGGCGAGCGCTGCCGTGGACAAGCTGAACGTTGTAATGGATGACATCAACGCCGGAAAAGGAACTGCCGGCAAGCTACTTAAAGATCCGGCCCTCTACAACAATGCCAATGAGACCGTCGCCAACGTAAAGAAGTTGACCGAGGACATAAACGCCGGAAAGGGCGCTATCGGAACGTTGACCCGAGACCAGGCATTCGCGGAAAAACTGCAAACTACGATGAGCAAGCTTTCGTCAATAACGGAGCGGCTTGATGCGGGCGAGGGAACGGCAGGCAAATTCCTGCGTGATCCGACAGTGTTTAACAATACAGATCAAGTTTTACTGGAAACGCAGTCGCTGATCAAAGCGATTCGACAGAATCCCAAACAGTATCTGACAATCCGTCTCAAGATTTTCTAGGGATTGGAGTTTTTGGCCAGACACTTGCGCAAGCTTTAGTGTTCCCCAATTCCATAAACAGCTCCGAGTAGCAGGATCACCAGCACGCCGAAAGAAATCGCCCCGTACTTCCAGTCTTTCTCTTTCAAAAAAAGCATACACGCCATAAAAACCCTCACCACGGGGGTCATCAGCATGGCGAGTACCCCAACAGTCTCAATCTTCAGGGGAATGTCGGTGTGAACGAATATTCCGGTCGTAATGCCTGCCAGCATGATGAAGAATCCTGCGAAGGCCCCGATGCGCAAAGTCACCGCAATCGTGCGGTCGAAGCTCGCTTCACGTTTCTGGTTCATCGGGCGAATTCTCCCGCCACATGGATCAACATGTCCCCTGAGAGATACAGCATAATGGCGATCAATAGATACACGACGTACTTTGAATGAATGTGGGGGACCAGCCGCGCTCCCAAAATTGATCCGGCGAAAACTCCCACTGCCAAGGGAGACGCCAGATTAGCAAGAATGTCGCCGCGCCGAAAATATACAAAGGCGCTAGCCGCCGCTGTTACACCGATCATGAAATTGGAGGTCGCGGTGGCTACAATGAGTGGAACGTCCATAAATAAGTACATCACCGGCACTTTGATGGGGCCGCCGCCGATCCCCAGCAATCCGGAGAGTCCGCCCGCAATCAAGGAAGCGCTGAGCCCCAGCGGATATCGTTTCGGTTCATAGTCAGGAATTTGCACCTCGGAGCCGAGCAGCGGTCCTGTTTTTTCCTGAACTGCAATTTCTTTGTTCTTGCCGCGGATCAGCGAAAACGCCGCGTACAGTAGAAATACCGCAAATAAAATTTCCAGCGCCATGCGGTTCAGGTATCCAACCAGATATGCAGTTACGAGCGCGCCCAGTGATGTGGCTAGCTCGAGCGTCATCCCAAGGCGAACGTCAGTAGTATGACGTTGTAAGTGGATGGATGAACTTGCCGCTGATGTAGTAATTACTGCTACCAGACTGGTGCCGATGGCCTGATTAATGGGAACTCCGAAGTGCAGAGCCAGGATCGGAGTAATGATAATTCCGCCGCCGATTCCTGCAAGAGCGCCTACCAGGCCCGCGCAAAATCCAACCAGGATCAGCAGCAGGCTTACCACGCTGCCCGGAACCTTCTTTGGGAAAATTTTGAGGTGAAGATGGGTTCGGGAATCTCAGAGCTGAAGAAAGGGTGGACCATGTTTGCTAAGAAAGGCTCTCGGCCCTAACTTCAGAAGGGATCGCGTGGCTGGCGGATGTGGCTTCTGCCTGTTCATGGGCATGATAGCTGGAACGGACCATGGCGCCGGACTCGACATGGCGGAATCCGAAGCGCAGAGCTTCTTTCTTCATGTAAACAAATTCCTCTGGAGTATAAAAACGCGCGATCGGCAGGTGGTCGCGAGAGGGGCGCAGATATTGTCCTACGGTCAAAATGTCAACGCCACGTGCACCGAGATCGCGAAAGACGTCAATCAACTCATCCATGCTTTCTCCGAGACCAACCATCACACCCGACTTGGTCACCATGCCTGGAGAAAACTTCTTCGCGTTCTCCAGAAGTCTGAGGGTGCGCTCGTAACGCGCCCCCGAGCGCACCACGCGATACAGGCGCGGCACGGATTCCGTGTTGTGATTTAGAACATCAGGTTTGGCCTCGAGAACGATCCGGAGAGCGTCTTCGCGTCCCTGAAAGTCGGGGATGAGGACCTCGACACGGCAATCCGGCGTAAGCGCTCGAATCTCTCGAATAGTCTCAGCGAAAATGCGAGCGCCGCCCAGATTATCGTCATCGCGATTTACGCTCGTGACGACGGCATGCTTCAGGCCAAGTTTTGCGACCGCATTAGCGACTCGCGAGGGCTCGTCCCAATCTATTGCCTCGGGCCGTCCTTTTGGCACAGCGCAAAAGCCGCACCGCCGCGTACAGATATTGCCCAGCAGCATGAAGGTTGCGGTATGGTGGTTCCAGCACTCTCCGATGTTAGGGCATTGCGCCGACTCGCACACCGTATGCAGGTCGAGTTCACGGGCAAGCTTTTTCAGGTTGTGAAAATTTTCTCCCATCGGGGCCCTGGCTCTCAGCCACGAAGGTTTCGGCTGCCGAACCGGCGGAAAAGTTTCAATCTGGACGAGTTGTGAAGCTGCAGCCACTATGCTCTGATTTTACATGGGTAGATGAGCTTCGTCGAAATCGCGCGGAGGGCGACTGGCTCAATCAGGGGTTGTTGCCGAGACTGTCGAGGTCCACTCGCTTGCCGTGCGCTTCGATCGCGGAAACGATATTCAGCGCGCCTTCGAGCGCCCGGCGTCCGTCGCGAAGGGAAACTTCGGGTTTTGACCGAGTTCGCACAGCGTTCAGGAAAGATTGGATTTCAGCATAGAGGGGTTCCTGCGCAACGATCGGAGGGCGAGTCACGCCGATCTCGGGATTCACTGACGGGGTTGAAGATTTCTGACCGGTGTCCCCGACGCTGAACACCATGACATCCTGTCGTCCGTAATCTAGCGAGATGTATTGTCGCGGTTGAAAAAACCGCAGCTTACGAATGCGTTCGGTCGAGATTCGGCTGGCAGTGAAATTGGCAACGCATCCGGATTCGAACTCCATACGAACATTGGCAATGTCCACTTTGCCGGAGAGTATCGGGAGTCCTACTGCTCTGATGTCGCTCACAGGAGACTTCACAAATGACAGAACAACATCGAGGTCATGAATCATCAGATCGAGGACGACATCTACGTCCAACGACCGCCGAGTGAAAACACTCAAACGATGGACTTCAAAAAACATGGGCCGGGTGATGAGAGGAATCGTGGCCCGGACCGCCGGATTAAAGCGTTCGAGGTGTCCGACCTGCGCAATGCGATGGCAACGGTCTGCCACAGCGATCAATTCGTCAGCTTCGGTGAGAGTCGAGGCCAGCGGCTTTTCGATCAACACGTCAATGCCAGATTCCATCAGCAAGTGAGCGACCTCGAGGTGATGAATCGTTGGAACAGCCAGTGAAGCACAGTGGACTTCGTTGCGGGTGCTTAAAAGCTGCTCAACAGAACTAAACCCCTTGCATCCAAATTCGCGAGCAACCGCGTCGGCATGGGCAACGTCAGAGTCCACGACGCCAACCAGCCTGACCGGTTCGCCAGCCTCCGACATCTGGTGGTAAACGCGCGCATGATTGCGACCGAACGCGCCCACACCGACGACCGCAACGTTGATAGTAGATTCTGCTTGCAATTGTGAAATCTAATCGCAAAAGTTGGAACTGAAAGCAGCTAGTTTGCCGCCGCAATCTTTAGAATCGCGATCTGCCCGGCGTGATACAGAGCATGTTGAGCTAATCCGTGAAACATGAATTCAAAATCGTAATCTTTCCCTGGAACCTGCCTGGTCAAATGCGGCCGCGACATGGCGGTAATGGTGGTCAGCAGTTGGTCATGAGTTCGCTTGAATTTAATCAACGTTGCCTTCCATGCAGTATCTGAACTATCTTCGATCGGCGGGAAGTCTTCCTCGTCTTTCAACTCAACCACATCTCCCGCTAAACGGCGAAGCGCTGCAAGCTCCCAGGCTTCAATATGTAGCACAAGCTCCCAGATGGAATGTGCCTTCGCGACGGGATGGCTGGCTGCGGTTTTGGCCCCCAAGTTATCGAGAAGCTCGAGTACAGAAGGTCCGTGCCACGCGTCGCCGTCGAAAGCGCGGTTCAGTTGATCAACGATAAGGGCTGAATCGGACATATTAATTTTCCCGTGCAAAGCTGGTCAGTGTGCCACCACCGCGATGGACGCCTCATTAGCGGCAAGCAAAATTGCATCCCCATCCAGCAACAGACATTTCCCCGCATCAATTGCAAGACAGGTTGCGCCCGATTCGCGCATTACTTCGATGGTCTTTACTCCGACAACCGGCACGTCGAAGCGCATGTCCTGTTGGCGCTTCGCCATTTTTATCACCGTTAAGGAGCGGCCCAGCGTGGAAGTGCCCGGCTCCATTGATGACAAAATATTCCCGGCGCGCTCGATGGTGGCGTCCGTACCTTCCATCGCCTCGACTGCCACGCACGCACATTCCGCGACCACCACCGTCTGGCCAATATCGTATTGCACGAGACTCTGGGCAATCGCCCGTCCGTAGTCAATGTTCGACTTCTCCTGATCAGAGGGGCCACGTTTCGTCAAGATGCCCTCTTTCGCCAAAAGGGGGCCGAGAAACGTCGTGGAATCTTCTAGCTTTATACCTTCATCGCCCAAAACCTGGGCGACCGCATTGAGAAGAGCGTTGGTGTTGCGAGTCCGGAGAGAAAGCAGCATCTTCGCTAATCGCCAGTCGGGGCGGATGCTCGAAAAAATTTGTTTATGTTTGACCTGTCCAGCCATCACGGCGCGACTTACCCCTTCGCGCTTGAAGGTCTCGATCAGCTTCGAAAGTTCTCCCAGCGAAAACCAGTAACAGGCGGCTGCTCCATGCTCCTCGATTTCCGGGAAGGTCTCTTCTTTAATTGCGGCAACCACGACTTCGTACCCTTCGGCGCGGGCAGCGTCAAGCACGAGAAACGGAAAAGTTCCGTTTCCGGCAATCAAGCCCAACCTCTTGAAAGCGGGTAAAGGCGTCTTTTGTGGTGAAGCTTTAGTCATTTGGGATGAAGACAGTTGCCGACCCTTTCCGATTGCAGGAGAGGATTTCGGGCACCCTCACTTAATCACGCCACGCTCAGATTCCTGGATAAATTGGATGAGCATCTCCACATCTTGCCCCTGTTCAGGCTCCAGCCGCAATTTTTCAATGGCCTGACTGGTATTAAGCTTTGATGCCAGCAATAACTTGAAAGCATGATGAATTTTGCGGATACGTTCCTTGGTAAAGCCCCGGCGTTCCAATCCGACCGCGTTGAGTCCGTAAGCGTGAGTGTCGCGTGCGGCAACAGTTTTCGAGAATGGAAGCACGTCTTTGGTAATCGTAGTGCCACCCCCGATGTAGGAGTGCATACCGATGCGCACAAACTGATGGACCGGGCACAATGCTCCCACCACTGCCCATTCTCCCACCGTTACGTGTCCGCCGAGCGTTGCGGCATTGGCTAGAATCACCCGATCTCCGATCACGCAATCGTGCGCGACGTGAGCGTATGCCATGATGAGTGAGTGATTGCCAACTTGCGTCAACCCGCCACCCTTTGGTGTCCCGCGATTAATGGTGACAAATTCACGTATCACATTGTGCTCGCCAATCTGTAAACGAGTAGGTTCGCCCGCATAAGCAATGTCCTGCGGAGCGAGGCCGATCGAGGAGAAAGGAAAGAAACTATTGTGGGCGGCGATGGTGGTGGGCCCTTCAATAACGACGTGGGAAGAGAGCTTGCAGTTTTCCCCGATTTCTACATCGCCCCCGATGATGCAATACGGACCAATTTCACAGGAGCCGTGAATCCTGGCGCGAGAGTCAATCAATGCTGTCGGATGGATGCTCATCGAATGCGGAGTTGGATTTCGTACGAGATCTGCACTACTCAGTGGATGCGTTTGCCCTGTCGCTTGACGATGATCCGCGGCCTCGGTCGCGATCCACTAATTGACACGTTACGGTGGCTTCCGCTACTCGCTTGTCGGCGACAAAGGCGACGCCCTCCATACGGACGGCAATACTGCGAGCGGATCCCCTCCAGGCTTTAACTTCCACCTCGATTCGCAACTGATCGCCGGGAACCACCGGACGCCGAAAACGTGCACGCTCTATTCCAGTAAAAACCATCAGCTTGTCGTCGCGGTCCTCCACTTCGGTCAGTAGCAGCGCCCCGCCTGCCTGCGCGATGGCTTCCACGATCAGAACGCCTGGCATGATAGGGAGATTGGGAAAGTGGCCTGCGAAGAAGGGTTCATTAACGGTGACATTCTTAATGGCCACAATTCGCTGCTTGCGAGTCAGGTCGGTGACTCGATCAATTAATAAAAATGGATAGCGATGCGGCAAGATGCGCTGGATATCATGGATATCCAAAGTGCTCTTTGTCGCTGGCGAAAAGGGCGTATCCCCCTTTGCGTTCGCTGTAGCGTTTACTTTTGCTTGGTCAGTCATTACAGGACTCTTCAGGAGCGAAGATTATACTGTATTGCTATCAGCCTCAAGATTTCCGGTAATCTCGCAACGCAAATAAAAAATGAAAACACAGAATTCTCAGAAGGCCATTGCAGCTGTAACCGCGTCACCCACAGCGCAAGAAAACAAAAAATCAGCAGCAGAGCGGCTACGGTATTTCTCGCGGAAAAAATCCGAGATCGTCCAGAGCATAAAACAGCTGGTCGAGATTGAGTCTCCGAGTGATGTGAAGCAGGCGGTAGACCGCTTGGGAGCCGTCCTGGCCAGCAGGTTTGAGGACCAGGGTGGTCGCGTGCAAATCCATAGCTCGACCGAGTTTGGCAATCATCTGGAAGTCAATTTCCCGGGTCGCGGCGGGAAACCGGTGCTTCTTCTCGGACACACAGATACTGTCTATCCAATCGGTACGCTATCGAAAATGCCGTGTCGCGTGCAGGCCGGGAAAATTTTCGGACCCGGTGTTCTCGACATGAAGTCCGGCATAGCGCTGACCTTGCATTCGATCGAAGCGCTGCGCGAGTGGAACGGTGGAAATCTTCCGCGTCCAATTACTGTGCTGCTAGTCTCGGATGAAGAAGTGGGCAGTGACTCCTCGCGAAGCATTACAGAAAAACTAGCGAAACGTTCCGCTGCTGTACTCGTCATGGAGCCGTCATTTGGTCCGAAGGGCGCCGTCAAGACGGGACGCAAAGGCGTGGGGGAATACGCGATCAAGGTCACGGGGAAGGCTGCACATGCGGGATTGGATTTCGAGAGTGGGCAGAGCGCAATTCTCGAGCTGGCCAGGCAAGTAGTCAATATTTCCGGTTGGGTGGATTTGAAACGTGGCATCACTCTGAACGTGGGCCAGATCAGAGGCGGTTCGCGAACGAATGTAATTGCGGCGGAGGCCTCTGCGTTTGTTGATGTCCGCATAGCGAAAATGGAAGATGCTGAGATGCTGGACCGGAAATTTCGCGGGTTGAGGCCTTTCAATCCTAAATGCGAACTAGAAGTTATGGGCGGGATGAACCGTCCGCCGATGGAGCGTACTCCCGGCGTAGCCGCCCTCTATACCAGCGCGTCGGCGATTGCTAAAGAATTGGGATGGAAGCTTGACGAAGCCTTCGTGGGCGGCGGTTCGGATGGAAACTTCACAGCCGCTTTGGGCATACCAACACTGGACGGTCTTGGTGGGGTTGGAGAGGGGGCGCACGCTCCTCACGAATGTATCGTGATAGCCGAACTTCCGCGCCGGGCAGCTCTCTTAGCGTCCTTGATTGAAACTGCCTAGATCGTAACCTTCCCAACTTCGACTGAAACTTTGACTACCAAATAAGCGAGGCTTAAGATCAACCCATAGGCTTCTTGTAATTCGTTCGATCACGGCGTAAGGAGTAACTATGTTCCGGGGTTTGTTTCAGCCACTGCATCTGTTGCTGTTGATCGGTATCGCGCTTCTCGTCTTTGGACCGAGTAAATTTAAGGATCTTGGTAAAGGCTTGGGCGAGGGAATCAGAAATTTCAAGTCGTCCGTAAAAGAAGACGAAACCAAGGACACGGAGAAAAAGCCGTAGCACCGCCTAGTCGCAGATCCCGTTCGCGTTCAAAGGTTTATATAACTCCGTGTTCCCGTAGCATCCGATACACCAACGATACCGGTAGTCCCACGACATTGAAATAGTCGCCCTCGATCCGCGAAATCCAGCGCGACGCCCCTCCTTGGATTGCATAGGCCCCAGCCTTATTCAACGGCTCTCCGCTCGCGACGTATGATCGAATGTCTTCACCGGAAAATTCAACCATGGTGACGATCGTAGTTTCTGATCGGACATCTACAAAGCTCTCGCGCTCAGCGCCAGTCAGGCAAACTCCGGTGATGACTTGATGGGAGCGTCCGGAGAGCATTCCCAGCATTCGGATTCCGTCTTCTGCATTCTTTGGTTTTCCCAGGATTTGATCGTCCACAGTCACGATTGTGTCGGCTCCGAGGACGAAATCGTTGGGCCGGTAAGGTAGCACTGCTGCTGCCTTTTCCTGCGCCAGGCGCTCTGCAAATGCTTTGGGCATCTCCCCACGTCTGAGCTCCTCTGGTATGTCGGCCGACTGAACAGCGAAGGGGATGCCTGCGTGTCGCAACAATTCTTGGCGGCGAGGTGAAGCGGAAGCAAGGACGAGCATGGTTCCCGATTTTACCGGAGTCATCAAGGAAGAGCTGGCTTCATCCTCTACGGCACGGAACACCGAGAATTCGCCTGTTAGAATTGAACATTGCCCCCTTTAGCCATGGACGCAAGTTTCATCCGCAATTTTGCGATTATTGCTCATATTGACCATGGCAAATCCACGCTGGCCGACCGGCTGCTTGAACTTACAGGATCGCTGACTGCGCGCGAGATGCAAGCTCAGGTGTTGGACACCATGGACCTCGAACGCGAGCGTGGGATAACGATCAAGGCTCATGCGGTGCGAATGATGTACACCGCGCACGACGGAAATATCTACCAACTCAACTTGATTGATACGCCCGGACACGTTGATTTCTCCTACGAAGTCTCCCGTTCTCTGGCTGCCTGTGAAGGCGCGCTCCTGATAGTGGACGCATCCCAAGGTGTAGAAGCGCAAACGCTGGCGAACTCTTATTTGGCAATCAATCATGGACTCGAAATCGTTCCAGTCATCAACAAGATTGATCTGCCTAGCGCTGATATTCCGCGCACCAAGGAAATGATCGAGGGCGCAGTGGGACTCGATGCTACCGATGCTGTTTTGATCAGCGCTAAGACTGGAGAAGGCGTACCAGAGGTTTTGGAAGCGATTGTGAAAAGGGTTCCGCCCCCGAAGGGTGATCCCGAAAAGGCTTTGCAGGCGCTTCTTTTCGACTCCTGGTTTGATCCTTATCGCGGAGTCATCGTCTTAATACGAGTTTTTCAGGGCACGCTACGTAAGGGACAGAAAATCCGTCTCTGGTCCAATGGACGTGTCTTCGATGTCGAGACGTTGGGAGTACTGACTCCCAAGCCAGTCGAAATCGGCGAACTGCGGGCTGGGGAAGTTGGTTTCCTCATCGCGAATATCAAGAATGTCGCCGACACAAAAATTGGAGACACAATCACGGAGGAAGGCAATCTCGCGCCTGAGCCCCTGCCCGGATTCGAAGAAATTAAGCCCATGGTATTTGCGGGACTCTATACGGTGGACGCGCATCAGCACACGCAATTGCGCGAAGCGCTCGACAAACTCAGACTGAACGATTCGTCTTTCTTTTTCGAGCCGGAGAGTTCCGTAGCCCTAGGCTTCGGTTTTCGCTGCGGATTTCTCGGACTTCTGCACATGGAAATCATCCAAGAGCGCCTCGAGCGCGAGTTCAATCTTGAATTGATAACGACCGCCCCGGGAGTCCGCTACAAAATCACCAAAACCGATGGCGATCTGATTGAGGTGGATAACCCTTCACGCTGGCTCGATCCGAGCGAAATAGCCAAGATTGACGAGCCCGTTATCCTGGCCACCATTTTGACGAACGAAGAATATGTTGGGGGAATCCTCAAGCTGGTCGAAGAAAAACGCGGGAAGCAGAAGAGCTTCGAGTACGTCAGTTCGTCCCGTGTGATGCTGCTGTACGAACTGCCGCTCAATGAAATCGTGCTCGACTTCTACGATCGCCTGAAATCGGTTTCTCGCGGATACGCATCGCTCGACTATCATCTCGCTGGCTACTGGGAGTCTCCGATGGTCAAGCTCGACATTCTCGTGGCTGGGGAGCCCGTGGACGCGCTTTCCATCATCGTGCATCGCGATTTCGCCTACGACCGTGGTAAGGCCCTGGTATCGAAGATGAGGGAATTGATCCCGCGCCAGATGTTTGAAGTTGCGATTCAGGCGTCCATCGGTGCCAAGATCATCGCTCGCGAAACTGTCACAGCGATTCGCAAGAACGTCATAGCCAAGTGCTATGGCGGAGATATTTCCCGTAAGCGCAAGCTTCTGGAAAAGCAGAAAGAGGGCAAGAAGCGCATGAAGCGCATCGGACGCGTGGATATCCCTCAGGAAGCCTTCTTAGCAGTGCTGAAAGTCGGAGAAGGAAACTAGATCGCATCCGCTCTTCTAGCCTTTCCCAAAAAGTTGCCTCTCGAAATGTGCAAATCCCCTAATGGGAGCGGGGTCAGCTAGCCGGTTGTAGAAATTGATCAAGACCCCAGAATTGCGGCGTAACTAGTATGTTTTCTTTGATTTGCGGAGGAACCGCTCGACTGATCATTCAATCAGCGTATAGGCGGGTTGACCAACATTTTTGGAAGATTTCGTTAATCCACAGTCTTTTCCACAGTTGAGGCGGCTACGGCGCAGCAAAAAACTGGGATTTTCGCACTTCGCGCTAAGACTCTGATCCGCGCTCGTTTACTCCGAATCCACAACTCCGTTAGCCATAGATTCAAAGCGAGTGGAGTTCTTAAGGAAAGCCATTTTGATTCGTCCGGTGGGGCCATTACGCTGCTTGGCAATAATGAGTTCCGCGACGCCCTCCAACTCAGGATCGTCATGGTTGTAGACCTCTTCGCGAAATATGAATGCCACCACGTCCGCGTCTTGTTCGATAGATCCCGACTCGCGCAGATCAGAAAGTTGCGGACGATGATCTCCTCCGCGACTCTCGGGTGCGCGGCTTAGCTGCGAGAGAGCAATCACGGGTACATCCAACTCCTTGGCGATGCTCTTCAGCCCTCGCGAAATGGCAGACACTTCCTGGGTCCGATTTTCGTAGCGCCTTCCGCCCCCTGACATCAGCTGAAGATAATCAACAATGATGAGATCAAGCTTGCCATTGTTTTGCTGCTTCAGGCGCTTGGCCTTGGCCCGCATCTCGCTGAGGGAAATTCCAGCAGTGTCATCAATGAAAATGGGCGAGTGCGCCAGTTCTTCCATCGCGCGGACAACTTTGTCCATGTCCTCGCGCCACAACGAACCAGTACGCATTTTGTGGGAATCAACGCGCGCTCTCGAGCACAGCAAGCGCAGCAGCAACGCCTCGCGTGACATTTCGAGGGAGAACATCCCTACAACCTTAGCGTCCGTGATTGCCATGTTCTCGGCAATGTTCATGGCGAACGCCGTTTTTCCCATCGAAGGTCGGGCGGCAATGATTACCAAATCAGAGCGCTGTAGGCCACTGGTCATCTCGTCGAGATCGGTGTAGTGAGTTTCCAGTCCGGAGATGCGCTGGCCACGCTGCAATATCGCGTCAATGGATCCGAACTTCTCTCTGACGATTTCCTGGATTCCCAGAAATCCGCGCCCAATCCGTTTTTCGGATAGTTGAAAGATCGCGGCTTCAGCGTCGTTGAGAATTTCTTCCGCAGGATCGCTCTGGTCCGCCGCTCGCGCGATCGCGGTATTCGCAGCGTGGATCAGTCCGCGCAGCAACGCCTTGTCGCGGACGATTTTGATGTAGTGCTCGATGCTGGGCCGGTCGGGAACGCCATCTACCAGGCTCGATATGTATCCAACGTCGCCGATGGACTCGAGTTCCTTTTTGCGGTCAAGCTCCTCCACCAGAGTGATCATGTCAATCGGATGAGAAGTGTCAACCAGGTCTTGCATGCGCGCGTAAATGCGGCGGTGGGAATCGAGCGAGAAGTCTTCCGGCTTGAGGTGCTCGGCGGCTTCGTTGTAAGCGAGGTTATCTAGAAGGATGGCCCCGAGAATTGAACGCTCCGCCTCAATGCTCGCAGGCAAAGCACGCGTCAGAGAGTAGTCAGTCGTTGCCACTTCAGTTTGTCACTTTGATTAGAGTCGGACCACAGGATCAAGCGTAGTATGCCACAGCGAACAAAAAACGAATATACTTTGTTTTTGCATTCCGAATGGAGGCGAAATAAATGCGGCCCAGGCCAGCTTCCCGGGCCGCATTGCGGATGAAATATCCTGCCTGCCTTATCGCTGAATATCGCAGATCACTTTCGTGACCCACCACCGCAAATCCAGGCAGTGCTCAGAACATCTCACACCAGCACTGTGAGAACTCTGCGCGAATTCCGGGGAGCAAGCAACACTAAATAGGTCGCATCATGTGCAGAAGCTGTGGACGATGAATTTTCCTTGTGGAAAGGCAAGGAAAAGGGGGTAAGAAATAAAAAACCCAGCCGAGGCTGGGTTGGGAAAAGTAAAAGCGCTAGTCCCGCACTCCATCTAGAAACGCCCGCAACTTTCGCGACCGTGATGGATGCCGCAACTTCCGCAGCGCCTTAGCCTCGATTTGGCGGATGCGTTCGCGGGTTACTGCGAATGACTGGCCAACTTCCTCGAGCGTGTGCTCGCTGCCATCCTCAAGACCGAAGCGCATCTTGATGACTTTCTCTTCGCGAGGAGTCAGGGTACGCAACACGTGCGAAGTTTGGTCTTTGAGGTTGACGTTGATCACCGCTTCCGCCGGAGAAACTACCGCACGGTCCTCGATGAAGTCTCCAAGGTGAGAATCTTCCTCTTCACCGATCGGAGTTTCCAGCGAGATGGGTTCCTGTGCGATTTTAAGTACCTTACGTACCTTCGCGACCGGAATATCCATGCGCTTGGCAATTTCTTCTGACGTCGGCTCGCGCCCGAGCTCCTGAACAAGCTGACGTGAAGTGCGGATCAGCTTGTTGATCGTCTCGATCATGTGGACCGGGATACGAATCGTACGAGCCTGATCAGCGATTGCGCGAGTGATGGCCTGACGAATCCACCAGGTGGCGTAAGTGGAGAATTTGTAGCCACGCCGGTATTCGAATTTGTCTACGGCCTTCATCAAACCGATGTTGCCTTCCTGAATCAGATCCAGGAATTGCAAACCGCGGTTTGTGTATTTTTTTGCAATCGAAACTACCAGCCGGAGGTTGGCCTCAATCAATTCCCGTTTGGCCTGCTCCGCATCCATGTCTCCCTGGATAATCTCGCGCTGCGTACGCTTGAGTTCCGGAAAAGCAACTCCAGCTTCAGTCTCGAGTTTTTCCAGTTCCGCATGAATGGCCCGCGCCTGGCGACGGTATTCTTTGCGCTGCTCGTCGCTGCGTGTGGCTTCCGCTTTCTTCTCCAGGTTCTGAGACTGGCGGTCGAGCGAGCGCATGGTGTCAACCGTCTTATTGACGCGGTCAATCAGACGCTTGCGTTCGGCATTGGTGAATCCCAGCTTGCGGACGCAGAGCGAAACCGCCACCACGGCGCGCGCCAGCGCGATACGATAGCGACGGAAATCCTTCGGACGCTTCTTCTGCGATACCCCAGTAAACTTTTCCAGCTGGTGAGTTGACTTCTTGTAAGCCTTGGCTAAGTCGTCAATCTTGCCGGTAAAGTCTTTAAGACGGTTTTGGAGAATCTCATCCGTGAGCTCTTCCTCGTCAAACGTGACGACTTCTTTGATGGAGCGGACGCCTTTCTTAAGGTCGTCACCCATCGCCAGCAGCTCATTAATCACGATTGGAGAGCGTGAAATTGCCTTGAGAACCCTAAGTTGACCACGCTCGATGCGCTTGGCAATCTCCACTTCGCCCTCACGGGTGAGTAGAGGAACCGTGCCCATCTCCCGCAAATACATTCGTACGGGATCGTTGGTCTTTTCTAGAGCTCCCGGTGTCAGGTCGAGCTCAACATCCTCGCCTGCTTCTTCATCATCGAATTTCTTATCGAGTGCGGAGGAAGGAAGTTTAGGCCCCTCCAGCACATCAATGCCCTGCGTACCGATGGTAGTAAGCAGATCGTCCAGGTCCTCGGGAGAGTGCACGTCGTGCGGGATCAGGTCATTGACCTGCTCGTAGGTGAGATATCCCTTCTCTTTACCTGTGTCGATCAGCTTTTTGATATCTTCGTACTTATCGTCAAGAGCCAAAGCGGCATACCCTCAAATCGTCCTTCGGAAGGACGTGGAAGTCGTTAATGCGGTGGGAACGTGGAGTGGCGGAGTTGTGCGCCGACACAAACCTCAAATTCTAACATGAAAGTAGCGTGAAAGCCTTCCCAGCCCCTGTCACCCATATGTTTAGATGGTCGCTTGGGGTATTTAGTTTCAAGCATCTCAGCCACTTAGGCTGATTCGGAGATTGCGCCTTCTACCGAGTCGGAATCACGAATACCAGGATCGCGGAGCGCAAGTTTAAGCCTTATTTTCTCCTGTAAAAGCTCTTGCATCCGCCCCACGTCCTGATTGCGAGACTTTTGCAGCTCGTTCTGGACTTGCTCCAATCGTCGCCGTAGCTGGATTCTCCGCAAGGCTCGGACTCCACCTTCCAGGCGTTCGGCGGTGAGTTCCTCGTCGTCTCTTATGAGGATGGCGGCCAGCAATTGCCGGTCAGTTTCCGAGAGCGGTAGTTCCATTACATCGGCAATTGTGGGTCCGGCATTAAGTAACGTTTCGATAAGCACTTCGGCCCCGAGGCCTATGTGGAGCGACTCGCTCGCGAGCACGAACCGTGCCTGACGCGCCGGATCGAATTCCTCTTCCGCTCCATCGCGCGCGGAAATATGCTCGCCAGCAGTTTGAACCTCGTTCGCCGAAACCAGTGCGCGAATCAGAATCTTTTCCGCATCAGTGATCTGGGCTTCAGACGGAGCTTTCAAGGCTGCCGAACTGCGGTTGGCGGCGGCGTGCTTGAGTTCTTGACGCAGCACCGCGGAATCAATCCCTAACTTCTGCGCCATCTCGCGGCTGATTTCATCCCGGGCAATGCGGCTGGGGACACGCTGCACATGAGGCAGAAGATAATTGACCGCCTTGACCTTGCCTTCAGCGCTGCGCACTGGAAATTGCGTACGGGCACGTTCGATCAGATAATCAAAATATTTCTGCGAACTCCGCAGCGCCGCGCCGTAAGCCTCTTTGCCCTTGCGGCGGATGAACAGATCAGGATCGAAGCCTGCTTCCAGAGTGAGAACTTTAATTTGAAATTCTTCCTCAGTCAGAAGACCTAGCGTTCTCTCTGTGGCTTTGGCGCCCGCCGTGTCGGGATCGAAATTCACCACGACGTTCTTGCTGAAGCGACCCAACAACTTCGCCTGTAGGTCCGTGAAGGCCGTGCCCGAACTCGCGACCACGTTGTGGAACCCGGCAGCGAACACGGAAATACAATCCATCTGACCTTCGACTAGAACGGCGTAATCCAATTTGCGGATGGCTTCTTTCGCCTGGTCCAAATTGAACAGCACCCGCGATTTCGAATAAATCGCCGTCTCAGGCGAGTTCAAATACTTCGGCCCGGATTTCTCGTCGGTCGCGAGCGTCCGTCCCGTAAAGCCGATTACGCGGCCCGCTTCGTTGGCAATGGGAAACATCACTCGGTTGCGAAACTTCGAGTACATCGCGCCAATCGCTGACTTAACGTTCCTTTCACTGCCGGCGCTACCGTCAACCCCCACTTCGTTTCCTTTAATATCTTTGTCATCGCGAGCGGAGTCGAGGGACCTGCTGTTCTTACCAGTCTCTTCCTGCTTCCACGAAAACAATCCTGACTCGCGCAGCACCTCTTCACCAAACTCACCTTTGAGGCGGTCTCGCAGCAGAAAACCAGAATCGGGTGCATATCCGATGCGGAAGGCCCTGATCGTATCTTCGTCCAAGCTCCGTCCGGCAAGGTACTCGCGGGCATTGGCGCCCTCAGGACGCTTCAGAGATTCCTGAAAAAATTCGCACGCCCGCTGGTGGACATCAAGCAGGACGGTCCGAAGCTTCGCCTCTTTAGCCTCCGCTGGACTGCTATATGTGATCTTGGGTAGCGCGAGTCCGAGCTTCTGCGCAATCAGCCGTACTGCTTCCGGGAAAGTAATATTCTCAATTTTCTGTACGAAGGCGAATACGTCTCCCTTTGCCGCGCACCCGAAGCAATAGAAAAACTGACGCGTAGCGTGGACAGACAACGATGGCGTCTTCTCATTGTGAAATGGACAAAGCCCAGAATAGTTTTGCGCGCCGGCCTTGCGCAACTTGACGTAGTCGCCAACAACACGGACGATGTCCGCCTGTTGCTTAACGATTTCTTTGAAGTCGCCGGCCTCGGTCATTGGAAGGGAAGCGTAATCTGTTTGAATTGTCAGGCAGACAGCCGCAAATAGGAATATACGCCAGAGGGATTTTTGTGGATAAGCTGTGCAAGGCGGGATTGGTAATCAATTAAGCATTGTCGTGCGGAGCAAAACTGATCTTACGCTTGTAAAAAATCACGGAATCGTAGGATCCCTATCGCAACATCACACCTTTAGTTCCACCACCGTCGCTCCGCCTCCGCCCTCGTTCTGCTCGGCTTCTTTCACCCCATCGACCTGCGGGTGACTCTGCAAATACTGCCGCAGCGCTTTGCGCAGAATCCCCATGCCGCTGCCATGCACGATTCGGACGCGTGGCAATCCCGCCAGAAAAGCCCGATCCACGAAGCGTTCGACTTCGCGCGTGGCATCATCCACGTTGTAGCCGATGACATTAATCTCCGAGGGGGCGTTTTGGTCGCCATTCTCCAGGGAAACGGAGATTCCGCGCGCTCGCGCCGCTTGCAGCGGAGAATCCGCAACTCGCACGATCACTTCGGCAATATCGTCACGCGCGATTTTCATCTTCATCGCGCCGATGGCAACTTCGAAATGATTTGCGTCAATCTTTCGCATGATCTGTGCGGGACGTCCCACTGATTTCAGCTTTACGGTATCCCCTTCAGATACGTCCTTTACTAGTCGAGGCGCGGCGTTGGGGTCATCTTGATCGGCTCCGCTCGCATGCGCGACCACCGTCGAATTGAATTGCTCACTAAATTCCCGCCGCATTTTCGAGATACGCCGGTCCGCATCTTTGGACACCTTCTGCGCCGCCGCTTTCTCTTGTACGGCGTTCACCGACTCGCGGGCCTGATACTCGAAATCACGCAGCAACGTCTCAAGCTTCTTCTCCATTTCTCTAACTTTGGCCTGATGCTCTTTCTTTCCTTCGGAAGCCAGCTTCGCTTTCTCGCGCTCGATGTTTTCTTCAAGAGCACGCAGGCGGATCCGCTCCGCTTCGTTCTCGCGCAACTCCGCATGCAGACGGTCAAGAAATTCGCCGACATCGCGCGCTTGCGTACCTAGTCGTCCCCGAGCCGAAACAATAATGGATGGATTCAAGCCCAGCCGCTGCGCAATATTAATTCCCGCCGACGCGCCGGGAACCCCCATTCGTAGTTCATAAGTAGGTTGCAGAGTCGCCTCGTCGAAGCCGACAGACGCGTTGACCACGCCGCCGGTATTCGCGCCAAAAACTTTCAACGACGTGTGATGTGTAGATATGACGGTGATGCATCCAAGCTTGAGGAAATAATCAGCGATGGCTACTGCCAATGCGGCGCCCTCTTCGGGATCGGTGGCCGAGCCCAGTTCGTCCAACAAAACCAGGGAATACTGAGTTGCCGTTTTCGATATGAAATCAATGTTGGTGACATGCGCGGAGAATGTGGAAAGATTCTGTTCGATGGACTGGTAATCGCCAATGTCAGCCAGCACCGCATCGAGCACAGGCAGTTCGGCCCTTTCAGCAGGAACAGGAATCCCCGCCTGTGCCATCAGTGTCAGCAGTCCCGTAGTCTTGAGGGCCACGGTTTTGCCTCCAGTATTCGGGCCGGTGATCACGATTTCGCGTTGCTCGCCCTCAAGTTCGATGGTGGAGGGAATAATCGTGGCGTCCTTAGCATGCAGATTGCGCTCGAGCAGCGGATGCCGCGCATTACGAAGAATAAAAACGCGGTCTTCATGTTCGCGCAAGATTACTTGAACGCAGTTGTAGTCATCCGCAAAGCGCGCCTTGGCAAATTGCAGCTCCAGTTCGGACAGAGCATCAAGCGCGGCGGCAATTTCGTCGGTATTCTCTCCGACCCGCCGCGTCATCTCTACAAGGATGCGGTGCACCTCGGCCTGCTCCTCATCCTGCAGGCGCACAAGTTCGTTGTTCTGCTCGATAGTTTCGAGTGGCTCCACGAAAACTGTTTGACCGCTGGAGCTGGCTCCATGAACCACGCCATTGACGCGCCGCTTCTGCTCAACTTTGACCGGAATGACAAACCGTTCGCCGCGGACCGTGACGAGTTCATCCTGTGCCACACCACCTTCCGACAAGCGGCGCAGATAGCCTCGTAGTGATTCCTGAATCGCACGCCGCTGCCTTTCAGACTCTCTGCGGATGCGCGCGAGCTCAGGCGAAGCACGGTCCTCGAGTGCGCCATCGGGCGAAATTTTGTTGGCAAAGAATCTCAGGAATTCCGCAAAGTCGCGAATTTGCGCGGAAAGTTCGCCTACCGCTTTCCATGCAGACTTCATCGCGGCTGGTGGACGAAGCGAGATTTGCCGCCACTCCTGCGCCCGGTCAACGATCACCAGCACGTTCCGGATGTCCACCGTCTCGAGCGCAGCTCCACGAATTTGCGATTTCTGCAAAGCTTGCGAAATATCCAGCAAGCCAAAAAAATCAAAGGTGCCGCCTATTCGTCGGAACTCTCTGATTTCAAACGTAAGGTTCTGTTGAGTTTCGATCCAATCGCGGTCCACCGAGGGAGCAAGCGCCGCAATTCGCGTCTGGCCGAGCGGAGAAGACGAGTATCCACGCAGCAAATCGCGTAGCGATTCGAACTCCAGAACACGGGCGCTGCTGTGAATCAAAGGCTTCATTGCTCTCGAAGGTCATGTTACAAGAACCCGGCAACCACCGAACCAGAGCGACGCAGAGTGTCTCGACATCTCGGTCAATTGTCATCCTCTCTGCTAAAATCAGCCGCATAGAGCGCGTCGTACTCGAGTTCACTAATGGCCTTTCCAATTACACGCCTCCGGCGCCTACGCCAAAGCGAGCCATTACGCGCCATGGTGCGCGAGACAGCGCTCGCTCCTGGGAATTTTGTCTATCCTTTATTCGTTTGCCCCGGCCAGGGCGTCCGCAAAGAAATCCGCTCTATGCCCGGGGTCTTTAACTTCTCGGTGGACGAAGCTGTAAAAGAAGCTAAAGAAATCCGCGAACTCGGCGTCCCGGCGGTGATTCTTTTTGGACTTCCGGAAAAGAAAGACGAGGTCGCAACTGGTGCGTGGGCAGAGGATGGAATCGTTCAAAAGGCAGCGCGCGCGTTGAAGCGGGCGGTTCCCGATCTGCTGCTCATCGGCGACGTTTGCCTTTGCGAGTACATGTCGCACGGCCATTGCGGAGTCATTCGTTCATCGTCGCAATCTTTGGGCGCCGCAGTCGCTGCCCCGCCCGCAGTTGGCGCTAATTACGAAATCGTCAATGACGAGACTCTCGAATTGCTTTCCCGAGCCTCGGTTTCGCTGGCCCGTGCGGGCATTGATGTGATCGCGCCCTCCGACATGATGGATGGCCGCGTTGGCGCCATCCGCAAAGCTCTCGATCTCGCGGGCTTGATCAATACGCCTATCCTCTCGTACGCCGCGAAATTTGCCTCCGGATTCTATGGGCCATTTCGCGAGGCTGCGGATTCTGCCCCACAGTTCGGCGATCGCAAGTCCTATCAAATGGATGGCGCAAATTTGCGGGAAGCCATGCGCGAAATCGAACTCGACGTCGAAGAGGGCGCGGACATGATTATGGTCAAGCCCGCGATGCCCTATCTCGACGTCATCGCCGAGGCGCGTCGCCGCTTCGATCGTCCCCTCGCGGCGTATCAGGTTTCGGGAGAATACGCCATGCTTGAGGCGGCAGCTCGCAACGGATGGATTGATCGCGAGCGGGTCATGCTGGAATCGTTGACTTCCATTCGCCGGGCCGGCGCCAGTGTCATCATTACCTATTACGCCAAAGAAGCGGCAAAGCTGCTGGCGTAGTCCCTCGATATTTTCTCGCTGGAAGTGTACAAGACCGCTGACTAGTAGCGCTGCGGGGTCTGGACATAAATTACTCGATCACTCTTGCACGCCCACAGCAGCGCAATGACCCAACCGATGATGCTCCATCCAAAAAAGAAATTAAGCAGGAAAATGGAGAACTTATCGTGACGCTCGCGGACCAATGCAATGACTGTAGGAAGGAAATAGGCAAGAAATCCGAATCCAAAGAACGGAAATAACAA
>JALYIM010000173.1 GCA_030775785.1 Acidobacteriota bacterium | reverse complement strand
CGAAACAGGCTGAGCAACTTAGTTCAAGAGACTTGATGCATTCACTTCAGGTAGAACTTTAGTTTCTAAATTGAAACCACAGGTAATGGGGCGTTTCAGGCCTTGCAGTGGTGCTGCTTTGCTAATTAATTTACACTGCGTGCTTTAGAGGCGACACGCTGGCTCGAACTTCGACTTACCTGCAGCCGGCACCCGCAGGGCGAAAACGACAAAATCTCATGCATTTTGATTGGACCGACGAGCAGCTCGCGTTGAAGAAGGCAGTCCTCGACTTCGCCCGCTCGGAACTTGTCCGTCGCGACGATGGGGATAACGCCGACACTCTCTGGCGTGAAGCCTGGGAAAAGTGCGCAAACTTCGGGATCTTGGGATTGTATTTTCCTCAGTCCTACGGCGGACAGGAAGCGGGCGGGCTGGGCACCGCTCTGGCCATGGAGACGCTAGGAACCGTGTGTCCGGACGCCGGGCTGCTCTTTGCATTGAGTGCTCAGATGTGGAGCGTCCAGATGCCTATCTGGCGCTTTGGAGACGAGGCACAGAGGAGCCGTTATCTTCCCAGGCTAATAAATGGCAGTCTGATGGGCGCTCACGGCATGACAGAAACGGAGTCCGGGTCCGACGCGTTCTCGTTACGTACAAGGGCCGTTCGCGACGGAGATTCATACCTGCTATCCGGATCGAAGACGTTTGTAACCAGCGCACCAGATGCGGACCTCTTTGTGATTTTTGCGCGTTTGCCAGACCGCCCTGCAATTTTCGGCCTAACAGCATTTCTGGTTGAGCGTTCATGGGGTGTTCGTGTAGGCTCGCCCATCCATAAGATGGGCCTGAATGGCGCTCCAATGGCGGAACTATACCTCGAGGAATGCCGCGTTCCCGCAGCAAATCGCCTAGGTGGAGAGGGACAGGGAGCGCGAATTTTCAATGACTCGATGGAATGGGAGCGCACGTACATCTTGGCGTGGCAGATCGGGACGATGGAGCGACAAATCGCCGAAGCGGTCAATTATGCAAAGGAGCGGAAGCTAAGCGGTAAACCCATCAGCGGATTTCAAGCTGTCTCCCATCGGATCGCCGACATGAAGATTCGGCTGGAGACCGCCCGCTTACTCCTTTACCACGCGGCATGGCTGAAGTCTGAAGGCCGACCTGTCTCGATAGAATCCGCGATCGCGAAAGTGTACGCCGCCGAAGCAGCGGTGGCGAGTGCCTTGGACGCGATTCAGCTGCGCGGAGGATATGGCTATGCCACAGACACCGGAATCGAGCGCACACTACGAGACGCCATAGGTGGAAGGATCTACTCGGGTACTTCGGAAGTTCTGCATAACATCATTGCACATGAGCTTGGACTTTGAGCCCTATCTCATAGGACCTTTATTGGGATGCCATCGCATCGTACCCTGAATACCTTTGTTAGCGAGGCTGCAACGCGTTGGCCGAATCGCCCGGCTTTAATACAGGGAGATACTCGGCTGACCTGGGCTGAACTGGATCACACCGCCGGGAGAGTAGCAGCTACCCTGTTCCGCTTGGGAGCAAAGCCAGGCGACCGGGTTGCTCTATGCGCTGAAAAGTCCGTCCAAATTATTGCCTGCATCCACGGTGTGCTGAAGGCAGGGTGCGTGTGCGTTCCAATTGACCCTTCATCCCCTGCGGCCCGCGCAAACGCCGTTCTCGAAGATTGCGCCCCGGCCGTCATTATCGGTTCGGCTAAGACGCTCAGGAATCTAGTTCCTTCTTTTTCGGCAGTTCGAATCTCGATAAACGAAAGCATCGCAGGTGCGCAGTCATTGCAGGAAGTGATGGCAGTGGAAGCTGCTTCCTCGATGCCATCGCTTGGCCTTACGGATCTCGCTTACCTTCTCTACACTTCGGGCTCGACGGGCAAACCTAAAGGCGTCATGCTCTCGCACGAGAATGTGAGTGCGTTCGCGACCTGGGCAGCGCTGGAATTTCGCGTTGGCCCGAAAGACCGTGTGGCCAGTGTGGCCCCTTTGCACTTCGACCTATCGACATTTGACCTCTACTCCACTGCATGGAGTGGGGCCACTTTATGCATTCCTCCTGCCATGCATCTCTCGTTTCCCGTTCGACTGGCTGAATGGCTGGTTGCACAGCAAATTACCATCATGTACACAGTTCCGTCGTTGCTGGCTATGATTGCCGAGCGTGGCGATATCAAGCGGAATAAATTAGATCAATTGCGGTTGCTATTGTTTGCAGGCGAGGTTTGCCCACCTCGACTGCTATCAACGTTGCTTGATCTTCTCCCTCGAGTGGAATTCGCGAATCTCTACGGCCCCACCGAAACTAATGTGTGCACGTTCGAGAGTATTGACAGAGAGCACTGGGACCGTGTGTCCCCAATCTCCATCGGAGTACCGTGCGATGGCACGCGCGTTTTGCTAATTGATGATGCCGGAATGGCGGTCGAAAGAAAGGGAGTGGCTGGCGAGTTGTTGGTTGCCGGACCGACAGTAGCTCTGGGATATTGGAGATCAGACAAAAGTGATGCCCGGTTCATCCAGCGTGACGGAATCCGCTGGTGCTGCACCGGAGACTACGCGGAATATGATGACGGTCGTCGCCTTGTCTTTCATGGGCGGCGCGATCACATGGTCAAAATTCGCGGACAGCGTGTGGAGTTGGGAGAAATAGAAAGCGCCCTCCTTTCTCACCAAGGGGTGGCAGAGGCGGCTGTGTTGGTTGTCGGCGAAGGACTGATTGCATTCGTTCGTTCCGGCAGCAACAATCTCTCAAGCGCCGAGCTGCAAGAGCACTGCGCATGTCGGGTGCCCCGATACATGGTGCCGGCCGAAATCAGGGTGCTCGAAACGATACCGCATGGTTCCACAGGGAAAATTGATAGAGTAGTCTTGCAAAGGATGGCAGAATATGGATGATGTCGAGCAATTTGTGATCGATTACCTGCGCTCGCGCCCTTTGGCAGGATCAAGAGCTGGCGGCTTAAACGGTGACACTCGTCTCATGGAGTCCGGTCTGCTGGATTCTTTGGAACTTATGTCTTTAGTGAGGCACGTCGAGCAGCAGTACAGTTTCAACCTGCCGGAGGATGAATTTGTGCCGGAAAATTTCGAGACTCCCCGTAGCATCGCGCAAACTATCAAGCGTGCAGCCTCAAGTCGCACGTGAATCGCCAGGGCATGCCTTTGTCAAGGCTGAATGGCTACTCGCTTCCGGATACAGATTCTTGATCGGCAACCCCGGCCCTCGAATGCTGTTCAATTGCGCAAATGTTTGCATATACGAAAAGCTTGCAATGAATAATGTAAGAGCCAGGAGCCCTAAACTGTTGAAAGACAACCCCCCGCGAGAGCCTGATACTTGTGGTGGATGAGCGTACAGGGAATCCTGATTGCAACAAGTACTTTCGGGGATCATTTTTCCCTTCTCCTAAACCTCACGGGGTAACCTTGCGGAGATGTGCGGAATATCACTTCCAGGCAGAACCTGATCGAGTATTCCTTGATTTTCATTCAGAGGCATAATTCGGTATGAAGAATTCGATGAACAAAGAGCCGGTGGCTATCCGTCTCCCACGCACCTACGACGTCGATCGACTTGTGGGCGATCTCCAGATACTGCGAGACGTCGCTTCGGCTCCACAGCCGGGGCCTTATCACAAGGGCGAATGGACGGGTATCGCGCTGCACTCCATCGGCGGACGGGATTCGGTCTTTCCCAGTGCGCCCGGCTTGGACGAGTACCGAGAAACCGAAAGTCTGCGGCGCACGCCGTATTTCAAATACGTACTGGAGGACATCAATTGTCCTAAAGAAGTTGTCCGAATACTGTTCCTTCCGCCTCAAGGCCATATTAAAGACCATTTTGACTTTCACACTAGTTTCCAGTTTGGGCTCCTCCGCCTCCACATACCTATCATCACTCACCCTGACGTCGTTTTTATTATCGATGGTGAACGCGTTACCTGGGCACCTGGTGAACTGTGGTACGGCGATTTTTCTCGAGTGCATTCAGTCCGGAACGACAGCCCCATCGTGCGAGCTCACATGGTGATTGATGTTCAAATCAACGAGTTTTTGTTGGGTCTTTTTCCAGAAGATTTTGTTATGCGCAGGCGCGCGGAGGGAATCTCCATGACCCGAGATTCGATGCCGGCCTCGGATAGCGAGCTGCGCCGATTTATTTGCGATTTCCGGATTCCGGGAGAACTGATGCCAATGTTTGTGATAGGGAAGCCGCTCTCGAGTTTGATCAAGGGAGCGATTGCCGCTGTGCGAGTTATTGACGGTAAGCTCACAGTGCTGTTCAATAACGAGCCCGCGTTTCATCTTGAGCGTATTTCGAGCAATGTCTTTAGTATTTCGGGCTTACCCCCGGGGATCACGCTGCAGTTCGAGGAAGAAAATGACCAGATGCAACAGGTTGTCCTTGACATGAAGGGACTTCCCGGGGACCTCTATTCGGCTCGCCTGGGCATGTTCCAGGGACCATCGATCGGCAAACGGCGAGTGCCGCTCCAGGTCTTAAGTGGGTTTCCGTCCGCGCCGGGATCGTTGAACTAAGAGAGGGACGGAACTGTCTGGAAGGAGATATTGATGTCTGATGCGCACATGCTTAGTAAGGCGGAATATGAACAGATAGTTGTTCAGTTCAACCAAAGCGCCGTACCGTATCCGAAACATTTATGCGTGCATGAGTTGTTCGAGGAACAGGTCAGCCGTACGCCTCAACGAACCGCTTTACGATTCAATGACCAGACCTTCACATACGAGGAACTGAATGCCCGTTCCAATCAAATGGCGCATTACTTGCGTAAACACGGCGTGGGACCGAACGTGCCGGTAGCACTGTTCGTAGAGCGTTCAGCCGAGATGATCATTGGGATGCTGGCGATCATGAAAGCCGGCGGATGCTATGTTCCTTTACTTCACGATGATCCACGGCCACGGCTTTCCCATCTCTTAGCGGAAATTCAGTCGCCTGCACTGCTCACCACACGCAAACTAAAATCTCATTTACCGGAATATGCGGGAGAAATCGTGCTGTTCGACGATTCTTTCCATGGGGAACCGAGCAGCAATCCTGACAAGCGCACTAAGTCCACAGATCTTGTATGCGTGATTTATACGTCGGGTTCCACGGGTATGCCCAAGGGCGTCGCGGCGCGACACTCCAATCTGGCCAATTACATTCACTTTATCTGTCACCGGCTGGAGCTGAGCCAATATCCGGAAGGGTGGCATTTTGCGACAGTCTCTACCATCGGCGCTATCTTGGGGAACACGTCGGTTTTTGGCTCTCTAATGTCCGGTGGGTGTTTGCATGTCATCGATTATGAAACAGGGATGACTGCGAATCTGTTCGCCGACTACGTGGCTAAATACCCGATTGACGCGATGAAAATCACTCCGTCGCAGCTGGGGTTGTTATTGAGTGGATCTGGAGGTAGACCGTGTTTGCCACTGAAGTACGTTGTAGTCGGGGGCGAGAAATTTACATGGGATTTGGTGCAGCAGATTCGCGATAATGGCAGCTGCAAGATCATGAATCACTATGGCCCAACGGAGACGATGGGTTGTTGCACGTTTGTTCTGGATGGTCATGATTTTGGGGAGTCAAAGCCGGCGAGTGTGCCGCTCGGGCGGCCAATGTCGAACCAGCAACTTTATATCCTCGATCAGCATTTGCAACCTGTCCCAATTGGCGTTCCTGGGGAGCTGTGTATGAGCGGGGCGGGACTGACCAATGGCTACTTCAACCAACCGCAACAAACGGCGGAAAAATTCGTCCCCAATCCTTTCTCTGCGGGATCCGATGCCCGCTTGTACCGGACCGGTGATTTAGCTCGCTATCTCCCCGACGGCAACATCGAATTTTTAGGACGCATTGACCAGCAGGTGAAGATTCGCGGGTTCCGGGTAGAGTTAGTGGATGTCGAAACTGCGATAAAGAGTTTGTCAAAGGTCCAAGAGGCTGTCGTGCTGTCCGAGGAGAGTCAGGCAGGAGAAAAGATTTTAGCGGCGTATGTCGTTCCTGCCTCAACGCTCGACAGCGGGGAATTGCGCTCGCTTCTGCGGCAGCAAGTTCCTGACTACATGATCCCTTCACGGGTCGTGATTCTCCAGACTCTTCCTCTCAACCGGAATGGTAAAGTTGATCTGACCGCACTCGCGCTCCTTAGAGAGAGCGTGGACAGCCCGAAATCGGAATTCGTCAGTCCTCGCACTCCTGTCGAGGAACTGCTCGCCCGGATTTGGGGAGAAGTATTACAAAAAGAGGGAATCGGTGCGCATGACAACTTTTTCGAATTAGGTGGCCACTCGTTGCTGGCGATGCAAGTCCTTTCGCGCATCCGTAACGAGTTTCACGTGCAGTTCCCCCTCCTAAGTTTCCTGGAAGCTCCCACGCTGGCTGATATGGCTTCAAAAATCAGTGAATGTCCTGCGATTGAAACGGAAGAAGAGGAGATCGAGAGGCTGTTGCTGGAACTCGACGGATTGTCGGACGAGGAGGCGGAACGCCTCGCATCAGACGAAGCGAAAAATGATAAAGGTGTTACGGATGGAATGGGCCAGTAGCGTTGGGTAACGATACGCAGATTCGGCCAGAGCTTCACCCCGAACAACCACGCAAGCGCTCCACTGAGCAAGGATACAGGCTGTCCTTCGGGCCGGAGAGTCTCTGGTATCTAGACAAGCTCAGCCCTCACAGTCCTGTCTACAACGTGCCTTTCCTATCCCGCCTGCGCGGGCGGTTAAACGCGTACGCATTCGAGAAAGCTTTAAACGCGCTGGTAGACCGCCAGGCGGTGCTGCGCTGCGTTTTCATGCCCTCCGGCGGAGCCCCGGTCGCCTTAGTACTAAAAAGACGGTCCGTGGACCTAAAAAAAATTGATTTAAGACATTTGTCGGAATCGCAACGCCAATCTGAAGCACGCCAATTGGCTAGGCTGGAAGCTTCTCGCCGGTTTGATCTAACGCGCGACGCTATGCTCCGTCCGTTTTTGTTCCAGCTTGGGGAAGAGGAGTACCTCTTCCTTGCTATTACTCATCACATCGTCTTTGAGCTCGGGTCTTTAGACATTCTCTATCGTGATCTCTCGAGTTTTTATAATGCGTTCGCGGCGGACCAGCCACCCGATTTACCTCCCTTAACTTTCCAAGACAGCGATTTCTCTTTGTGGCAGCGACGTCACCTCGAGGGGGAACGGTTGGAACGCCTGAACCAATACTGGAGGCAGCAGCTTACAGGCGCACCGCTGGTACGCTTGCCACTTGACTTTCCCAGACCTAGGGTTCACAGCAATCGCGGAGTTCGTCACTTTTTTTCGTTGCCGCCAGACCTATGTTCTACGCCCATCACTGAATTTTTTCGTGGACTCGGCACCACTCCATATCGAGGACTGTTAGCCGCTTTCTATATTTTCTTGTATGGCTACTCAGGAGAGACAGATATCTGCGTGGGTTCGCCTTTCGCGTCACGCTGCCCTGGAATTGAGAATACGATAGGCTTCTTCGCAAATACTCTCGTGTTACGCACCAATCTTTCGGGCCACCCTACTTTCCGGGAGGTCATTAGGAAAGTAGATCGTGTCGCGCTTCGTGCAATCGCCAATTCCGATTTAAGTTTCGAAAAGATTGTAGAGGCCGTTCGGCCTCCACGGGATCCGAGTCGCACCCCATTGTTTCAAATCAGCTTTCGCGGCCGCACTCGCCCTTATGCCTGTTTGCAATTCGACGGCCTCGTAGCCGATCGCCCGGAATTCATTGACAACGGAACAGCGAAATTCGATCTGGCCTTAGAACTTGAAGCTACAACCGGGAAAGC
>JALYIM010000172.1 GCA_030775785.1 Acidobacteriota bacterium | reverse complement strand
CTCCGGAAACGACAGCATAAAAATGACGCGATTAATCTCGAGCAACCGCAAACTAGCTATGGAACGGTGGGGGGATTTCGTCAATCGATCAAAGCTGCAGGGACTTACCGATATGACTCGATCCTTCCATTTTTCGATTGCCTTGGGAGACATTTTGCTCCTGCACGGCAGTTGGTACGTCACGCACACCGGACTAATACGATTGTCGCGCCGGCGACGGTGCGCAGGTGTCGCAGTCGAGGTAATCAGTGAATTGTGTGACGCTAGCTCATGCCACTGGACCTTCAAAGCGACAATTTATAGGTCGCGAACCTGCAAAGGCTTTATGGGCTACGGCGACGCTAATCCGTCGAATGTTTCTGCTCTGGGGCGTGGTGCAGAGATGCGTGTCGCGGAGACCCGCGCTGTGAATCGCGCGCTGCGCAAGGCATACGGAATCGGTATTTGCTCGGTCGAGGAAATCGGGTCTGCTGGTGGTTCCTCGCAACCTACGCCCGAGCCTAGAAAGATTCCACCTCAATCGACCAGTGGCAAAGGTTTCAGTAGTCCCCCGCTGGTGCGGGATCGGTTGTGCCAATTGATCCGGCAACACCAGCTCGATCCCAACCTGGTGAAAGCCTACGCAGTTGATTTCTGCGGAACTAAGACCTTGAGAGATGCCAGCCGCGAGCAAGTTGAGGCCTTTGTTGAACAGCTTTCTGACTGGGCGCAATCAGATCGCAACGCCCTACTCTGCCAGCTCAATAGCTATTCAAGCAGGTCAGAGATCGGTTCTTTTGACGAACAAAGTCGGGGCAGTAAGGAGAGTGCCGCGTGAGACGCCAGATTCAGGGATTGAAAGAAACTTCTTCCGCGTTTCAGAATGAGGTGCCCGATGGCGTGTTCCTGGTTCGTGTCGATAAAGCCCAGTACCGCTGGCATGCCAGCAAGCCTTTCTATCTTTTGCGACTTTCGGTCATCGAGCCTCAGGCTTTCGCGGGATGTAAGCTGTCGGGCCGTTTGTACTGCACTTCAAAGGCTTTGTGGAAGCTGGGCTGGTTTCTGCGTGATTTTTTCTACGACGCTGAACTGCTCAGCCGCGAAGAAGTAGACGAAAAGGCTTTCTCCGGTTTACGCGGGGTCGTCAAGATCAGTCATACGGTCGTAAATGGTGTTTCCCTGCTCAGCTTCGATGGCTTCGCCCCGGCCAGTCAGTGGCAGGAGTTCTCGGAAGCTCTATCCCGACCGACTGCTGCTGTTGAGGTGGCGGAGTGACCTACAGCTACACTCAGATCAGCCAGTACCTGGGCTGCCCCCGCCGCTACAAGCATCGCTACCTCGATGGCTGGAAAGAGAAAGACACTCGAGCCGTCATGCTCTTCGGCAGGGCCTTCGAGCAAGCCCTGGCTGCTTTCTTCCGCCATGAAGACTCACCTTCCGTGTTATTCGAGGAATGGGCTGCGCACAAAGACTCGGGTCTCAAGTACGCCGAGCGCGACAGCTGGGATCGCATGCTGCAGTCTGGAATCCAACTGCTGGAACGATTTGCCCAGGAAGACCGCATACGCGTTGACCAGCCTGCTCGCAATCAGCAGATCAAGTTCCTTCGTCAGATTTCAGCCAGCAACGATTTTGTGGCCTATATCGATGCCCTGGGCACACTCGATGGCACTCCGTGTTTATTAGAATGGAAGACCACTTCCAGCCGCTACCCGGAAGAACCCGCAGGCCTGTTAGCCCTTGATCCCCAGCTGCTCTGCTATTCCTGGATCACCGAGATTGCCGAGGTCGCACAAGTGGTCTTCGTTCGTAAGCGCATGGTCGAGATTCAGTACTTTCGAACCACCATTTCGGACCAACAACGTCAGGAATTCGGACGCCTGGTCGAGAACACTGTCGCCAGGATCGAATCCGCACAGTTCCTACCTCATAGCGGCATTCGCTTCCCCCAGAACCCCTGTACCAGCTGTCCTTATCTGGGCCTATGCCTCGGACGACCTGACCTTATTGAAACTTCTCTAATGCGAAAGCCTGGAGACCACCTTGGTTGGCTTGACGAGCTTCCGTACTAGCAATCCGCCTATGCTGCCAAAGCTCAATCGCCGACGGGCTCTGTTCGTACTAGGCAGGATTGACGAGATCCTGGCCTGGGAACAACGCAGTGAAGCAGAACGCGACACTCGCTTCGTGGAACTAGGAAAATATCTGTGCGAGGTGCGGGCAGGCCAGTATTGGAGGCTTGAGAACCTGAAGTCTTTTGACGACTTCCTGGAGAGACGCTTCCCCGAATCAAGACGTAAAGCTTACTACCTGATGTCCATTCATGAACATCTGCCACCAGAGGCACGGAAAGAACTGAAGCAGGTGGGATGGACAAAAGGACTGGAGCTGGCGAAAGTGGCCCGTTCGGCAGGTCAGGAGTTCGATTGTGCAACCTGGTTGCACAAAGCTCGAGAAATGCCCAAAGAGGAATTCAAGCGCGAAGTGGAAAAGGAACTTAGCGGCAAAGACACCGAACCCTGGGAAATTATTTATTTCAAGTTCTACAAGAGCCAGCTTGCAGTTGTGGAACAGGCGATTGAGGCCGCGGCGCTGATGCTGGGCACCGATAAATCCCGTGGCTACTGTCTGGAGATGATTTGTGCGGACTTTCTAGCGGGAGCGAACCTCGACAATGGAGACCCGAACATTTTGCTGCAATCTGTTTCGAGGATGATCAAATTCTTGCCCGGCGACCAGAAGCAAACCTTTCTCGACGAGCTAAGGCAAAGTGCGTAAGAGCAGCATTCGCCCGAAAAGCCCGCGGGTCCAACTGGACGCGCTCCAATATCAGAAACTGTGCCGAGAAGTGCTTAAGCGCGATAATTGGAGATGTCAAGCCTGCGGAGCTATGAAGCAGCTGCAAATTCATCACAAGGAATTCCGCAGTCATGGCGGAAATGATTCAGGAGAAAACCTCCTTACACTATGCGGGGACTGTCACGAACGATTGCACAGATCAAGGCTCCTATAACGCACGCGACCGGTCACAACCACGACTAGAGGTCGCGGCGATTCGTTCCGGCATCAGTGTTCTTGGGCGTCTGGCACAGAGTTCTTCTTGGGTCCGTTAGCAGTCACACGATCTTGTATCTTGCCATACGTCCCTTCTGGAATTACTTTCTTTCTGAGCAGGTCCTCTTTTGAGGTGAAGGGGCGAGCGTCGATAATCGTTTGCGCATAGTGAGGCCCGATTCCGGGTAGAGCAGCAATGTCTTGTTTGCTCGCCGTGTTGAGGTCTACGGATTGTCCCTGAGCCGTTCTGGTTTGACGCTTTTCTTTTCGCGTGGTTTTGTGAGTCCCCGATGGATACGAACTCTGATTTGTTAGCGGAGGAGCATCCTGTGCGAAACAGAGAGGGGCGAAGAGCACGAACAGGCAAGCCGTGTCAAGAACTTTCATTATTTATCTCCCTTACGCGAGCAGCAGGACTACAAATTTCGGCACGAATGAAGAATAAGCGATTCATGGAGCGCGAGGCAACCGCAAGGAAATCGAACGTGTCACGTCGTGGGAGTAGCCAACTATTTGTTGGAAGTACGTTCACGTTATCAAGACCAGAATTTAAAATTAGCCTGGGCCTCGGTTAAGACCTGGGCTTATATATTCGCCTCCGGTCCGGAGGACCACTACTAACAACTCTTATCGACGCTTTTCGTGACCACCGAGACAGAGCTTTACATCAGATTGCTAGGGCTCAATCCCACGCTCGGTGACCGAGTTATTTGGGGAGATGGGAAACGCCCGATTTAGACAAAAGGAACTCATCAATGATGAGTGCATCAAGGCCGGAGCCATAATAACTTCGGATAGCATCTCGAGGCGTTAAAACTAACGGTTCACCCAACAAGTTGAACGACGTACTCAGCAACATCGGAGCACGTGCTTGTTCTCCGAACCGTTTCAGCAGACGCCAGAACAGTGGATTACGATTCCGCCCGACCACATGCAAGCGAACTTGGCGGTCGGGCAATAGAAAACCCTCGAGCAAAGACTCGCCATCGGGTCGGACGCTGGCGAGCGAATTCATGAAACGACATTGTTGAGAAGCATCAAAATATTGGGAGCACTCTTCTTCGGGGACCGCGATGGCGAAAGGTCGAAACCACTCCCGATGCTTAATGAAATCATTGAGGTTTTCTTTAACGAAGGGTGCCCAAGGGGATGCTAGGACATTCCGATTGCCGAGAGCACGCGGGCCAAATTCTGCTGCCCCTTGAAACCAGCCGATAATCTTGCCGTCGCGCAATAGCTGCAGCGCTGCGTCCAACCTTCGTTCTTCGGTGTTTGGAGTAACGTATCGGCTTTTGGAATTGTCCAGAATATCTTTAATATCCTGACGACGAAATTTCGGACCTGCGTAGATGTCGGGAACTGAATACTTTCGGGAGTTTCGTAACAGTTGGTGCCACGCCAAGTAAGCTGCCCCTAGGGAAGTTCCGGAGTTTCCCGGTGCAGGGGGCACAAACAAATTTTTGGCCCCCAATTTTTTCTCAACCGACGCGACAAGGGATACATTCTGGAAAAGTCCGCCTCCGAGGCAGATTTCTTTTATTCCTTCTCGGCGGCACAAACCTTCTGCGAGGTAGCACACAATCTCGGTGCAGGCGACCTGCACACTACCAGCTAACTCTTGTCGCTCTTCCTGGGTCCATTGTTTAGACTCGGGAGACAAACCTGTCCAACGATAAAATTTGGGAGAAAAAGCAATCTTCCCCGCCATTCCAGGGGTGAAAAAACTATAGTCCAATCGAGGGAGACTGCCGTTTCGGCCACTCAACATTTGTAGAAAAAGATCTTTGAAACGAGGTTCTGACTCGAACCCAAACCATTGTGTCTTATGCTCCTGGGAATGCGGCAAAAAACCGATCAAGTCGGTGATTTGCGAATACACCCATGCAAGTGAGTGCGGGAAAGAGGCGGCGCTCCGGATTCGAATCCGGCCTCCCTTCCCCACAGCAACCATTGTCGAGTTCCCATCGCCATCTTCATCCATCGTAAGGATCAGTCCGCATTCGTAAGGCGACAGGTAGAACGCGCTCGCGGCGTGGCAAAGATGGTGGTCGAAAGTGATTACTCGCGAGCCGTTGGACTCTCGTCGAAGCAGGCGAATATTGTTCAAGTCGGTTGCTAGGGTACCCAATTCTCTGGACGCGTAGTAAGTGCTTGCAATGGGCGCCACGGGGGCAAGTTTGGCGCGCAGGAATAACTTCCTGGCCCATGCCCGATGTGGGCGAGTAGCGATCGCAACAATGTCAATGCCATCCCAATTAACACCTAAACTTTGAAAACAATATTGTATTGCGTCTCTTGGCAAACCTGGAAGACGTGTGCGCGTAACCTTGTCATTTTCGATCGCGGCTTTGAGAACACCGTCTTCTAGAATTACAGCCGATGTGTCATGTCTAAATGAAGACAGCCCCAGTATTCGCATGATTTACAAATCGGATTTTAACGCAGTGTTGCGATTTCCAAGCTCGGGACGCTTAAGAAGCGCGTGCCGCATTAGAGCGGCCTTGGTCCGAAAATACACGATATGATGGTCCACTAAGAGCAAGGTCCAGTGCCGCGGAGACTGATTCCGGGAAACGCGAAATTAGAAGATTGATGTCCACTCGCAAAGGCCGAGTCCCAGAACTTCGGAAAAGTACCAATGCTCCTCGCAAGCCCGATGTAGCGGAAACCAATGGTAAGGAAAGTGACCAATCTGCGCCGTCTAAAGCTACGCTGTCTGATATGGCCCAGAAGT
>JALYIM010000171.1 GCA_030775785.1 Acidobacteriota bacterium | reverse complement strand
CGCGTCCACCGGATGGGGCGGCTGTTTTTTAATTTTTCGGGTTTTCGACGATCTCAAGCAGCTTTCCTTGCAAACCGCGCGCCTGGGATGTAATGGACCCTCGTAGCGTAGTGATGTAGCGCGCGCTTGTCTGTTGGCCAGCGAACGCATTTCTCTCTGCGTGAGCGGGCGAATACCTTTCTTATGCGGCACCGTCACAGAACGGCCCACGCATTAGCTACTCAAGAAATTTGGATGGTTTTCGGCGCGTGCCGTCGGCTGGAAGGGTCTCCGGAGATACTGTAGGAGCGCTGTGTTAGTGGAGGAAAAACAGTCGGGGCTGGACCTACATGATCGGGTGTAGACGAAAATTCAGATCCGGGGTTCATCCGGAAGAGTGACAAAGGATGTGGGAGGCAACTTCCAATGCAAACGGGCATCCGCATAAGTTGCGAATGCCCGTTTTAACTCCTGTGACTCGGTTACAAAATCCGCCTAAGCGCGCGCGGCAGCGACTTCGGACGTTGTGGCGCTTCCGGCGGCCGTCTTGACTTCTTCACCGTTGGCCTTCTGTCCGGCCTTGCGAATGTCAATGCCACCCTTGAAGAACGCGCCATCTTCGATGGAGATGCGGGCTGCAACTACATCTCCGGTGAGTGATCCGTCGCTGCGGATATCCACACGGTCACTGGCAGTCAGATTGCCGCGGACTTTTCCCAGGATAACGATTTCACGCGCGGTAATATTCGCGGAAACGATTCCGTTGCGTCCCACGGTGACCCGGTTGCCGGAAAGATTGATGGAGCCTTCCACGCGGCCGTCAATGTACAACGACTCGGATCCCGTCACCTCGCCTTTGATCACCAGTGACTTGCCTATTGTGGCCTGGTCCGCAGTACTAGCTGCGACGGGGCGGTTGGGAACTGCCGCAGGGGTCTCGCTCATAGAGGTCGCGGTCGGCGTGGACATGACAGGACGTTCCGGCTCGTTGGGCCGGCTAGGTGTTGTTGTAGGCTGATTTGTAGGCTTCCACATGTCGCAAATAATCCTTTCATGGATAATAAGTTAAGCTGCTAACACGCACTTGATGACCAACTGAGATTCTACTCCGCTTATGCGCCAGCGTGTACTAAAAATCGTCAGCCGCGCGCGAAATAGAAAGTTCATGACGAGATGGTTCCAAAGCAGCAGAACTTCGCCGGGATGCCGCCGCGAAACCTCGCCACGCAGGTCAAAACGACATTATGAATGAGAGCAGGATCACCGATGCGGTCATCCTCAAGAAAATCGAACGCCAGCCGAAACGCTCGGCCAGTTTCAAGCAACTGGTGCGCGAGCTCGGTCTTCATGGAGCCGAACGCCATGCGCTCTCCGCACGCCTGCAACGTCTGTTAACCGCCGGTCAGTTACGGCTGGCGGAGGCAGACCACTATGCTATCCCGCAACAAACTGCTGCCTCGAAGAACTCGGTCATCGGACGGTTAAGCATGCATCGCGACGGCTTTGGATTCGTGATTCCAGATGCTAGTTCGCTCGACGAGCGTCTCAAGGCCCGGCTTTCTGGTGACATTTTTATTCCGCCGCCAGCAGTGGGCTCCGCCATGCATGGAGACCAGGTTTTGGTGGAAATCGCTGCAATTCGTCCCGACGGCAGGGCGGAAGGACGAATTATCCGTCTGTTGAACCGTGCCCACTCAACGATCGTTGGGAAATTTCACTACGGCCCGCGGCGAAATTACGTAACACCGATTGATCAGAAAATTGCGCAGGACATCCTAATCCCTCCCGGGATGGAGCGTCCCGACTCTAATGTCTCTGAAGAAGGCGAGACGCCTGGAAGGAGCCTAGAAAGAAAGAGTATTGATCGGGTACTAGGCCGGGAAGCCGCTCGGCGTGCGAATTGGGACAACCTGGAAAACGTAGTAGTTGACGTCGAAATCACCGACTGGCCCACCACCACGCAAGGCGCGCGTGGACGCGTCGTCGAAATCCTCGGATCAGAAGAAGACTTCGGAGTTGACGTCGAGATCATGATCCGCAAGTTTCATCTGCCGCATCATTTTCCCTCCAAAGTTCTCGATCAAGCGAAAGCGACGAATCCGGAAATTCCTCAGAGCGAAATACAGAAGCGGCGTGACTTCCGCAATCTACCTATCGTCACCATTGATGGAGAGATGGCGCGGGACTTCGATGATGCCGTGCTGGTGCGCAAGCTGGCAAACGGGAACTTTGAGTTACAAGTCCATATCGCCGATGTCGCGCAATACGTCACTCCCAACTCCTCGCTCGATCAAGAAGCTCGCCTGCGCGGAACCAGCGTTTACTTTCCTGACCGTGCCGTGCCCATGCTGCCGCTCGAGCTTTCAACGGATATCTGTAGCCTGCGTCCGAAAGAAGACCGGCTGGTGCTCTCGTGCGTGATGGAGATTGACCACCAGGGCGAGATCGTTCGCTACGAACTCTGCGAAGGCATAATCCGCTCACTAGAACGCATGACTTACACCAGCGTGAACGCTGTGATCGAGGGCGATGCGCCCAGTCGCGAACGCTACGCGGCGTTGGTGTCTTCCTTTGAATTGATGCGCGATCTTGCGCTGATCCTCAACCGAAAGCGGGAGCGCCGCGGCTCCATTGACTTCGACCTTCCCGAGCCGGTGATTGAATTCGACGAGTTTGGATTGATGAAAAGCATTACCCGCTCCGAACGCAACATCGCGCATCGCCTGATTGAAGAGTTCATGCTCTCGGCAAACGAAAGTGTCGCGGCATATCTGGAAAGCAAGCGGATCGCGTCGCTCTACCGCATCCACGAAAAGCCCGAAGCGAAGCGCGTATACGATTTCGAAGTGCTGGCCGCAACGTTCGGATACTCGCTCGGAGTAGGACCTCTGCCGGTGCAGCGAGTGCAGTTCAAAAGCGACCGCCGCGAAGCGCGCGGCACGGGGAAGCGCACCAAAGATTTAGAAATTCCGAAAGATGTTCACATCACGCCCCGCATGTATCAGAAGCTCGCGAACAAGATTGCCGGAAAGCCCGAAGAGCGCATTCTTTCTTACCTCATGCTGCGCTCTCTGAAGCAGGCACGTTATTCGGAAGAGAATGCCGGACATTTTGCGCTCGCAACTCCCAGCTATACGCACTTCACGTCACCTATACGACGTTATCCAGACCTGATTGTTCACCGCATTCTGAAACAGGTCTTGCGGGAATCGCCTGAAAAACTCGAGGGCGACATTGCGCTCGGGGTTTTTCCGAACGCAGCCGCCGCGCCCGCGACCAAACCGCACGATCGTGATCAGTCAGCGCCTTCACCATGGTCAAAACGCCGCGACCACAAAGCACACCGCGAATCGCTCGAGCCCCTGGGAGGCCCAATTTCAGTCGAAGAACTTCAGGAGATTGCGCAGGAATCGAGCCAGTCCGAGCGCCGCGCCGACGACGCCGAACGCGAGTTGATGGAATGGAAAAAAGTGAAGTTCATGCAAGACCGCGTGGGCGAGGACTTCGACTCGCTCATCATCAGCGTCACCAAATTCGGGTTCTTCGTAGAGCTGATGGATCTCTTCATCGAAGGCCTGGTCCCACTCGCAAGCCTCACGGACGACCGCTACCTGTACCACGAGACCACGCGCGAAATCATCGGACAGCACAGCCGCAAGACTTACCGCATGGGACAAAAAATACGTGTCCTGCTGGACCGCATTGATCCGGTAGAAAAAAAACTCCAATTCGCGATCTACGAGATGCCCGTGGCGCGTCCCCCAAAACGCAAAAGAAAATAGGCGGCCTGCGAGCCTGTTGGGTAGTGGGTCAGTTTGGAGAAACTGACCCACTACCAACTGTTGTCTGCCCTGAGCGGATGCCTGCGCAGTAGTGTAAAATTCCAGAGTTAACCCTGCCGCTCGCGCGATTGGCGCAGCGGATTCCATCCGTCGGGACGTGGCTCAGCCTGGTAGAGCACTCGCTTGGGGTGCGAGGGGTCGGCAGTTCAAATCTGCCCGTCCCGACCAATCTTTTCAAATCAATAGCTTGCAGCGTTTTTACGTTCTGCCTCCTGCAATTTGACCCCCTGCTTGGAGGAACAATGCTGGCTAAATTTCAGGAGTTTATTCGCGAACGGCAGTTCTTGCACAATGTCAGTCCCGCCACGATTCAGTGGCACACGCACAGTCTAAAGTGGCTAAAGACCGAACGTCCCACCGATGAGGAATTGAAAGATGCGGTCATGCGGATGCGGCAGAAGGGATTGAAGGCCACTGGGGCGAACTCCGCCATCCGCTCAATCAATGCGTATTTGAAATGGGCAGGCTCGCCTCATCACATTCCACAGATGAAAGAACCCCAGCTCGTTCTTCCGACGTTCAGTGCGGTACAGGTACGGCTGCTCGTCAGTTGGAGGCCCCGAGGGTTCTACCAGCGGAGGCTGCACCTCATGATTCTTATGCTTTTGGACACAGGTGCCCGTATTTCGGAAGTGTTAGCCGTCCGCGTCGAAGACTGCGACCTCGACAACCTCCTCGTCATTCTTGATGGAAAGGGACGGAAGCAGCGGCGGGTGCCGTTCTCGTTTGAACTTCGGAAACACCTGTTCCGATATGTCCGCGAGTTCGAGCTCCAGACTCACATGTCTCTGTTCGGTACGCGTACACACTGCGTTCTCGGCAGGCGTGATTGCCTGCGAGATGTAAAGAACCACTGCCGGAGGTTGGGGTTCAGTCCTCCCGCTCGCACCCTACATGCGTTCCGTCACACATTCGCAATCAACTATCTACGGAAAGGCGGCTCAGTCTTTCACTTGCAGAAGGTTCTCGGGCACTCTTCGTTGGAGATGACGCGGCGGTACGCGAACCTCATGACTGAAGACCTCTCAGCAATTCATGAGCGGGTCTCGCTGCTGGCGGCGTAGTTCTATTTGGGGGGAGTTGTCAGCGGGCACGGGAACGCTTTTGCGAGTGCCGCCTCTACGAGAGTAGTGTTTCTCAACTGGAGTTTTTCAGGGTTATCGGCTAGAAATTTCTGAACCACTTTAATTTCTTGACCGCGAGTCACGCCAATCGGCGGACAAACCAAAGTCGACGTATTGGATACACCGCTTACAATTCCTACACAGTAGCCTCCTCCGAATGTATCCGCTGCGCCCGCACAATAGGTCTGCAGATGGTTACCGTCAGTGTAGGTCTCCTCTCCAAATGATGGCACCACGAGCAGAACTCCAAAAACCAGTAGGCACAGAGTCTTCATCTGTTCTCTCCTCTCTACTATTTAGGCTTGCTGTAAGGAGACTCCCTTTTTGCTTCTCTATCTTTGTCACAATTATGACACCAACATCTCTTGTCATCGTCGCTCTTTTTAGAGTCGTAAATTTTCACGTGACGGCACGCAAACTTATGGCCGTCTTCTGTATCCGACGCGGGTGTGAGGCATTCATAACGCTTCTCCTCCTCGTTATGGCTCATTTGCAATTTGCAGTATGGGCAGATTTCTGTCCCTGTGAGATTCGGCATCGGGGGATTCTACTCCGTTGAACCGTGGCCCGAGCAATGGATTTGGACTGTGTTCAAAAACAGTCTATTAGCAATTATATTTGCTCTTTTTTCATACACCTGCAGAAACAGCCCGCTAGAAATAGCCGAAATTCATGTGAGGTAGCAGCGATGACACTAGTTTGGAGGACGAAACATATATAGAGGTGACGGTATGCAGAAACTATAACAAAGGAGAATGTTAATGAGGTGTCCTAGCTGTCAGGGCAGTGGAAAGAAAGGCAGTCAACGTTGTTCTAGTT
>JALYIM010000170.1 GCA_030775785.1 Acidobacteriota bacterium | reverse complement strand
GCCTTGCGCTGTCCGTGATAATTAACAAATACGTACCATTTTCCGCCGCGTTTTCGAATTGTCACACCCATTAGCGTTCCCTCATAATTTCGCGCGCTTGCTCATCGACAATACAGGAGACGTCAACCTTTTTCATCTGATGTCCTTCGATCCAACTGTCGAAGCCGCTACGCTTGATTAGAATCTTTCCGCATACTCGTGAAGCCGGCAAGGGATGAGCTGGCCGCTTGATCCATGCTCGAATGGTTCGCTCTGAGACGCAGGCATACTGCTGCAGCGCTTTCAGATCCATCCATTCGGGTTGTTGCCGGTGGAAGCTCATCTATATATCCGAACTCCTATGTGCTCGTACTGAACCGCTCGGGCTGCGAGAGGAATCAAGTCAATTTGAAAAATTTATTGCAGGTAGTCCGGCGAGGACTGGCGGCGGCTTGCAGCTCTCCGGGTTGGGGGTGCTGGGCTTGGGGGTGTCGGTCACCCTCCGGCTCCACGTCGAAAAAGAAGCCGGAACTTTCCTATTCCCGGCGCGTATCACCGAGTACGAGCGAGGAAATGAATCGACCGAAACTGCCCAGCCCTTCTAGCTCCTACGCCTCGGCCTTTGCTCGTGTAACCGTTGCTGCTATGTGTTTTGCCTCGGTTGCTGCGCGCACGCAGACAACTCGGGTTGGCATGGTAGATGTGAGTGGATATCGGCTGCACTTTTCGGAATGCGGTTCGGGCAAAGACACGGTTGTGTTCGAATCGGGTTTGGGAGAAGACTTCTCGACGTGGAACGATGTCCAACCGCAGGTGGCACAATTTGCTCATACTGTCGTTTATGATCGCGCAGGATTGGGCAAGTCCGACATGCCCCCTTTTGGCACCCGCGCCAGGACCGTAAAAGACATGGCTCACGACCTTCACTCTCTTTTGCATGCCATAAAAGCTTCTCCTCCATATCTGCTAGTTGGTCATTCGCTTGGTGGAACCATTGTTCAGGTGTTCGCCCATTCCTATCCGGGCGAGGTGGCAGGGCTTGTCCTAGTGGATCCTGAGGACAGCCGATTGGTGGACATGCTCCATTCGCGCATGAGTGTTGAAGCTTGGGCATCGCGGGAAAAAGCTATTACGGCAGCGATGTCCACAATGCCGCCTGGCGTGAGAGCGGAACAAGACGCTGCGTTTATGACAAGCGGAGTCTACGCTTCCGAAGCTCTTCCTTTGCCCACGGTTCCGGTGATTTTGCTGACTGGCACGAAAAAGAATCCAGAGTTTCCAGGAAATCCATTGGAGCAAGACTTGAAACTGGAACTGCACAACACCCTGTTAGCGAAGATTCCTCACAGCAAACATTTGCTAGCACCAAATTCGCGCCACTATATTCAGAATGACGATCCCGGACTTGTTGTAAAAGCAATCAGTGAGCTGCTGGGGAAATAATTTCCCCGCTGAAGGGTGCCTTCAGAGGTTACAAAGGTTGGCATCGTGGAGATACAAACTTCATCCCCCCGCTAGGCTACCGCACCGATGGACGATTCCTTCTATCTGTTTCTCATCACTAGACTTGGAATGTTATCCACGGTCGGACCGCTGCGTCCGATTCGGCTAAAAACTTTGTCGTCAGCCTGCCCACAAACAAATCATTTTGGGCAGGGAAAACACCGTAGTCACGATCCGCCGAGAATCATGCACTTACGATGTTCCTTTTTAGACAGGTTTTTGGGCAAGGTTCGAAACGTCCAAGAGGGCCGATTAGTTGCGTTGCAACCTGAGGCGCTTCTACCCAACCATTCGTCTAGCTGGAGCCGAGATCTAAATCCCCAAAGTAGAGAGAGACGAGCCCTACATGGCAGTCTCACGACTAGGCCACCCCAAGTGGAAACGGGAAATAACTTCCCCGGCAGCCGCAGACTTGGACAAAAGTTAGACAAAAGTGAACATGTGAACTTAGTTAGGATTGTTGTCACCCGGTTAGAAACTGCCCGTTTTTAGCTAACCCCTTTGTTCTCTTATTAATTTTCTAAGAGAACAGAGTAAGAGCGGTTCTTCACACACATACACTGACAACGTTCACCATGTTCACTATGTTCACCTCTCAACCTAGATTACGATAGCCTGCCCGCCTTCACGGGCGGCAGGCGGCGAAGTGGCGTGGATGTTCCTTGAACCTTTTCCACCTTCACTCTCCCGCTTTTCCGAATCCGCTACGTGAAAATCTTCGGCCAATCCATAATCGTGAGCTAATTGCTCTAATCTTTTGCGGTGCACCTCAAGGTTAATTTTGTATCCCACATTGGTGCGCTGTTTTTCGAAGCCAACGGACCGCAGTACACTGCCGATTCTTTTTGGTGTCAAGTCCTCATCGGCCCCCCGATCTCTCAGCACTGAGTTGCATTCCTCTGTTGCTTCCTTAACGGTAATTGTGTTCTTACCTTTGGATTTCAGGCGCAGTAAAGCTTCCACGACAAGAGCCTGAGGCTTGCTAGCTTTTTGCTCGCTCGCGTAATTACGGAGATATTCAAGAAATTGGCTCCGAAACTTCTCGTCCGAAGCCACGCTGTAGATGGGCGTCCCGATCTGCGTTAATCGTCCGTCCAAATCAAGTAGTTTTGATTCGTCAGCGTTGATGCGATGGAAATTCTGAAACCGCCACATTAGCAACTTGTCGCGGAGACAACTTGCTTCTTCGTAAAACCCCGGCGGCAGCTGACACGGAACCTCTTTGCGGATGTCGCGTTCTTGAGTTTGCAACGTCAGGCAGCGTTGTTCAAGGGCCGGATCGCCAAATCTGGAGCGATTAGCAATGATCTTTGGCCCGAAAACGTCGAAGCCTTTCGCTTCGTAATTGTCGCCGACCTTTTGAGAGCGAAGGACCGTCATGCCCCGTGAGTAACCCTGATTCAGTACCTTGGCAAGATCTGACCACAATTCGCTGTACCGATAATCGGCCTCGTCCAATACCAGAGTGCCGTGGTACACCTCCATCAATCGGAACAAAGGGGAAACTGACGTAGATCCGCCTGCGCTAATGGATTTGTAGGCTAGTTTCGAACAAATCATTAGGAGACGACTTTTGCCGGTACCGGGTTCACCAAGAAAGCGCAGGTAAGGAACTGCCGAGAATCGGTCGTAAACCCACGTCATCAGGATGTAGTGAGTTATCAAGTCTTCCCAATATTCGGGGACATCCGCATACTTGTGGACGAAGCTGGCGACCTCACGAACCAGGGAACTTTGAGATCCGTACGGGACTGCTGCGGTCGGCAAGGTTACTACTCCAGGCTCGACTACATTTCTGGCGGCTCGCGGCGGCGAAATTGTTTCACCGTTGATCGATAATGATTTCTTGACCGAGAGATCACCTTCCCAAACGGCGAATTGAAACGGTGAGATTAATGTCTTGTTGTAAACCAGTTCACCCATCATCCCGTCCTCGACGATGCTGACCAATTCTCGGCTGGGTGGCCTGTTTTCCTTTTCAATTGTGGGCTTTTTGATTTCAGTAGAAGGAGAGCTCATTTCACTCACTCTCCTTCCGCAAAACCTGATACATCTTGTTTTTTAAGAAGCGTTCGGAACTCGCGAAAGAGCGAGCGTCAACTACGGCTCGACCCTGCTCAAAGTCGAGTTCTATTCCCTCGCCTTTTTCTTCAGGATCGAGGAATTCGAACACAGCGGTAGCGTCATTAGCTTTTCTGACACCGCTAAATTCGAGCGTTTTGGTTAAGTGGAGGTATGCAGCTAATGGTAGCCGCGTAGTTTCAAAAATCTTCATCTTTTAATCTCTTTTTCTTGCCCTCAGTCTTGAACATCCAGCAGTCTGCTACAGAGTGAAAAATCCTCCTTTCGTCATCGTTCGTCGTGGGATTCCAGCCCCACAACTCTCACATCAAACCTGTTCTGGAATCTTGGAAAATGGAGCCCAAAATGATATATGGCCATATCCACGTACCCCCTCACCCGGTGTACAAATCACCCTGTAGAATCAGTAATCTGCACGGCGAAACAGCGATGGTCTGACCGGTTCACTTGGCGAATCACGCCCGGGCCTCTGATTGCTCCACCCGCTTAAGCATTTGCGCCTGTTTATATTCAAGCGACCGTCGGGATTGACTGGGCTTTTTTGCAGCTCCATCCATGAAGGCCAACAGCCGCTCGCCGCTTCCGATAGCGGCTTTTAAGTCCTTGCAGTACCCATGCTGCATTAGGAAGAGCTCTGCACAGCGAACACTGTTAAAGACGAATGTCTTCGGCTTCTTGTTGCCAAAGTTCTTTCCGTTAACCGCTACGACGATGGACAAAGCGAACTGGTGGTCATCGTTTAACTGAATCAGCAGCGACTCAGTTACGCTCGCCTTTCCGAAAATGTATTCACACGCCCGTTGGCAATCTGTTCCTGCGTTCGCACCGCACCCGGCGCACGTCGACTTGATGTCTAACGTTGGCTTCTCAGCCTCAAGGATTCGGTACTGCAGGTATTTGTAGGGACCGGCGTTCATGCGTTCGATTAGGGCTGCCACAGGCTCTATCCGCCAGCCGCCGTCCCACTTGCCGTCATCAACCAGCCATTCGAGTTTGCCAGTCGAGGTTGTAACTTCCCCAGACTGTGTATACGTGCCACTTTCGTTTCTACTGAATACGATCAATTGTTCTCCGAACTTCAATTTGAATTGACGCGGTGCCTTGCCGAGGAAAATGTTTGGTAGTAAGCGATCTCACAGGAGCGGGGTAAAGCGGAAGAAGCTTCGTCCCGGCCCGCCACACTTGTTGCAACCTTTTACGGCGCTGCAGATCTTGAAGCACATCGGACAGGAGTAGGACGTTGCGGGTGGAACCCACTTCCGAACGCCGTCGGTGTACGCGATCTGAATTTGCCGAGGTCCAACGTATTTAGCCGACGGAGCTCCGAGCTCGGGAGCCTCTACCATCCCATTTGCGATATCGCTGCTGACGTGGGAATGGTGGCGGCAGTTCGGTAATATCTTCTGCTTCCACAGTTCGCATTCGCGGGGCGATAGGCAACAGACCTTGTCGTCTCGTCGTGCTGGACGCTCGAAGTAACTTCGCTGAGAAGGCCGACTGTGCGGGTCGGATGCGATCATGGGCACACCTCTCCATTTATTGTTCTTTGGGGATTACAGAGGGGAACACGCTCTGTTTATGGCTCTTGCTCTGAATCGGTCTGCGGTCCGATGAGCCTTCGCGGACCAACTTTGACTTACTCTGCTCTACGAACGAGGCAGGAGGAAACGAGGCGTTCACATTCAGATCTGGGAATCCGAACGGAACGACCCAGCTTTACGTAAGAAATAATTCGTTTGGCTATCATCGACCTCAGGGTTACCTCGGCAAGCGACAGTTCCTTCGACGCTTCTCGTACGGTCATAAGGCTCATTTGAAACTCTTTTCTAAAAGGGTGGCTAGATTTACTCTTCCATGTTAATCTAGTGCTATCGCGAGGGCTGCTTCAGCATTAGCTTTACTACCCTCTAAATACAGAATACCACAGGAAATGCATGAGACAGCAATCGACATTCGATCAATTTAGACTTTCTAGTCGCCGCGCTAAGTGCGACATGCGGCACCTAATAGCAAAATGTAAAACAGGGGAGCTTCACGAGAAAGACGGAGCACCTATCGTGGACGAAGCTGACGTGGGCGGGATCGAGTGGTCCCGAGCGGTAGCGAAAGCTAGCACGCACCTATGGCTAAAAGATTCAGAAACAAAGCGTCCTCGGTTGTTAGTGCTATACGAACCCGGCGAAAAGTATGACCTGCGGAACGAATACGAGAAATCCCGGAGGAAAAATGCTACCTCAACTCCGCACGGCTCGTTTTGGATGTTAGGTTCCGAGGACCTGCTGGGCGCTCTGACGTTTCTTAACGAGTACGGCCCACTAGACAACGATGACGGCCCTTGGATCGACATTCAGGATTTTTATAGAAAGCAACTCCGGTTCAAACTCGTGACCAAGCTTTGGTTGACGTTGAGGGACGAATCTGCACTTCGACAAACGTGGGAGGAGATCGCGAAGAATATTCAGAAATTAAACAGGGCGGACACATTTCCAGTGGCCGATGGACTCAGGAACACTACTTATCCAACTTTGAGACGGCCGTGGACCGAAGACCCCGAAGCATTCGAAGAGTGGATAGAAGAAGCTAAGTACAACACCCTTTTCTCTAAGGCCGTCACTTTCGTCAGGATGGAAATGAATAAACATGCCGAAGATACACCTTTGATCTATGAGACCGCTGAAGATGATACGGGCAGGAGAGAAGAATTCAAGGACGTGGCGTTCAAATTGAATGTTGGCACAAAGGACCTGTGGTCGAGCCTTTGGTTTCAGTTTGGCTTGGACACCACCAGAAGGCCGGAATTGCGGCTATGTCTCGACCGAGGCCACAGTGAAAAACTCTTTTACGCCGCACGCGGAGACCGATACTACTGCACCACGGAAGAGCAACAACGCGCTTCAAAGCGAGCCTGGTGGCACCGCAAGAAGGGCCCGGAGCTGATCAAACGCCGGAAAGCGAGGTCGCTTGCTAAATAATTTCCCGAGGGTATCTAGCTGAGTAATAAACGATGCAAGGTTAGCGTGCAGGGAAAAGAGTCGCGACAGGAGCGGGGAGAGCCGAAAACGGCGAAGATAAACGCGTTATCCCTGCACCCTCAACAGGGATAAAATATAGACAACAAAGCACTTAGGCATTGACTTCGCGCCTGAAAAAGAACAAAGTAGCTGCCGTTGTCACTACTAAACCGAGAGGAAACAAGATGAATAATCACGACGCAGCGAACGAGCAAACTCTGAACAATCCAGTTCCGCCCCAACTGCAATCAGCGATACTGCGAGTTTTTGCGGTGGCGTATTGGTGCCGGGAAGACAGCCAAAGCCTTCAAGGTGCAATTGAGTCAGTGTGTGCATCTTTTCGTTGTCTAAGCCAATTCAACAACCCTCGCTCTTCTGAGGAACCGCTTCTTGACGATAGCGATAGGGAGGACAAAGAGGATTATTGGGTGGACTCCAGATTTTTGATCGAACTGGAGAGGGCAGTGCAAGTAGCAATGCCGCAGCTCTTCGCCTTCGAGACCGACAACGAGGAACTCTCGCAGCTTAGATGGACGGCACTTTCAGAGGCTTGCTCGCTCATCAGAGAAATCGAAAGAGAGAGAGAGACGTTGCCGCATGACGGGTACTTTCCAACCTTGCAAGAGTCCAGATCATGGCTGCTGCAGAATCCAGCATTTTGAGAACGCGTTAACAGGGGGAAAAGAATGAGTGAAATTCGCGCTGCACTTTACGCCCGTGTAAGTACTACCGCTAACCAGGATCCAGACATGCAACTCCGAGAGCTCCGTGAATACGTGAAGCGTCGCGGCTGGGTTGTGGCGGGAGAATACGTGGATGCGGGCGTGAGCGGTAGCCGCGAAAACAGAAAGGAGCTGGATCGACTCTGGACGGACTGCAAGAGGCGACGAGTAGACGCGGTTCTGGTTTACCGCTACGACCGCTTCGCTCGTAGCCTCCGGCAGCTTGTGAACGCCCTAGAGGAGTTCCGCGCGCTGGGAATTGAGTTTGCAAGCCTTCACGAGGGGGTAGACACCACCACCCCGAACGGGCGACTTGTGTTTGGAATATTTGCGAGCATTGCGGAGTTCGAGCGTGAATTAATACGGGATCGAGTGCGCTCAGGAATTGCAGCAGCGAGGGCCAGAGGAAAGAAATTGGGGCGACCGAGGGTGAATGTCAATCGCGAAGAGATCGTCGCGTTACGGGCTTCCGGAGCGTCATGGGCAACGGTTTGCGGGGACTTGGGACTATCGAAAGGCACGGCGCAAAGAGCCGTGAATCAAATTGCGGTTTAAGAAGGATTGAGATGAATAGAAGTTGACCGAAAAGGAATGGCGGCGGTATTTGGAAAGCGTTGGTGCACTTTTCGAACTAAGACGCCGGAAGGCACGATGCAGGTTTTGTGATGAAATCCTCAGGCTAAATGACGTGTTCGCAATTTTCCCACAGAATGGCGCTTTGAAATTCTCGGTAGTGTCCTAATTCCGCTTAGAGCGCCAGATGATACGATTTTAGTGGCTATGAACACCGTCCTACTGCTTATTTGCTCAAACATCTTCATGACAATCGCCTGGTACGGTCACCTGAAATACCGAAAGGCGCCCCTGCTCATCGTAATCATCGTGAGCTGGCTGATCGCTTTTGCGGAATACTGTTTCCAAGTACCCGCAAATCGCATTGGCTATGGCGAATTTACAGCATTTCAATTAAAGATCATCCAAGAGGTAATCACGCTTTGCGTCTTTGTCGTGTTCGCGTGGATGTATCTCGGTGAAAATGTCAAATGGAATCATGCTGTCTCGTTCTTATTTCTGCTCGGCGCTGTCGCGTTCGCCTTTTGGGGAAAGCTGTAACTGTTCCCCCGAACAGGAGCCGCCGAAGGTTCTCAAACAATTGTCGCCATCCGATTGGAGTACGGCGAAGAAAAAATGGCGCAGTGATTTCCGCAAGCTAAAGGCAAAAAGGAGTCGCTAGGCCCAAGAAGAAAAGCGCCCCGCTCGTGCCTGAACTGGTCAGACCGCTCTTTTTTGCCTTGTAGCTCACTCATTCTAAAGGCCAAGTTGTACACATTTGCGAGAGGTACGTGGGCGAGGTCATTGGCCCAAATTGATCGTTGACGAATAACTTTGATGCTTCCGTAGTTGACTGAACCCTTTGTAGCAGTTCGATCTAATTTCTTGCGAGCGGGCGCCTATCG
>JALYIM010000169.1 GCA_030775785.1 Acidobacteriota bacterium | reverse complement strand
CACGGCAAGATCGCGCAGAGACAAGGCGTTCTGCACAATGATTACCTTTCCGCCCACGCTAAGAGGAACAAAAAGTTCAAACACCGAAAGATCGAAGCAAATCGAGGTCGAGAACAGTGTTCCGTCGAGTTCCTCCGTCGTAAATACAGTTTGCGCCCATTGAAGGAAGACGGCGGCGCCGCGGTGCTCCAGCGCCACTCCTTTTGGTCGTCCGGTTGACCCCGACGTGAAAAGCACATAAGCCAGATTGCGGGCGTCGACATGGACATCTAGGTTGAGATCAGGTGCGGCAGTGACGGCGGGCCAGGGTGTGTCTAGATAAATGACCTCCGCGAGATGAGTCGGCAACACATGAGAAATCCTATGCTGCGTGATCAAGACCCGCGCGCGCGAATCTTCTAGGATGTTGGCTAACCGAGTTTTGGGATAGACCGGATCGAGCGGAACGTAAGCTCCCCCCGCCTTGAGAACGGCCAGGAGAGCTACGACCATGTCCAAGCCACGCTCCATACACACGCCGACCAAAACGTCGGGTCCGACTCCGAACTGGCGCAGCCGACGGGCGAGTTGATTGGCACGCGAATTCAGTTCGCGATAAGTGAGTCGGGAGGTGCCGTCGACCAGCGCTGTCGCATCCGGCGTGCGTTCAATCTGGGCTTCAATAAGCTGGTGCAGTGTAATATCACGCGAGAAATTGGCATTGGTGTTGTTCCCCTCAAGCAGCAATTGGTGTCGCTCGAAGTCCGACAATAATGGCAACTGGGCGATGGGGCTATCGGGGTTTAAAGCGATACCTTGGAGAAGCGTCTGCCAGTGTTCTTGCATCCGCTGAATCGTCGTGGCGTCAAAAAGGTCGGTGTTGAACTCGAAGGTGGCAGACACGGTGTCGGCGTGTTCCACCAAGAACAAGCTTAGATCGAACTTGGCGTTTACGGCATGTCCGGCGCGGAACGGTGTAATCTTCAATCCCATCAAATCGATTGCTTCGTCGGGGACATTCTGGAGCGCAAACATCACCTGGAAAATCGGGTTGCGGCTAAAATCGCGCTCCGGTTTAATTTCCTCCACCAATTTTTCGAAGGGCAAGTCCTGGTGAGCATACGCGTCCAAGGTCGTTTCGCGGATGCTGCTTAGCAGTTCACGAAAGGTGGGATTGCCTGACAATTTGGCCCGCAGGGCAAGCGTATTGACGAAAAATCCAATCAGCTTTTCGCATTCGCCACGATTGCGCCCCGCGATGGGCGAGCCAACCACTATGTCGTCCTGCCCGCTGTAGCGTGCCAGCAACACACTAAACGCGCTTAGCAGAGTCATGAACATTGTGGTTCCTGACTTGCGGCTCAGTTGGCGCAGGTTCTCAGTTAGGTCGGCCGAAATCACTCCCGATAAGTGGGCACCGTTGAAGGTCTGCTTCGGCTGACGCTGGCGATCGGTGGGTAGATCGAGATGGGAGGGGGCATCAGCCAGCTTTTGTTTCCAATATCTAACCTCCCTATCCAGCCTCTCGCCACTCAGATGCTGACGCTGCCAGACCGCGAAGTCGGTGTATTGGATGGCGAGGTCCGGCAGGGGCGAGGACCTGCCTTCGGCATACGCTTGATATAAGGTAGAAAGTTCGCGGACGAGAACGCCACGCGACCACCCATCGAAAACGATGTGGTGCGCAGTCACGAGCAGAACATGATCGTCGGTACTCAACTTCAGCAAAGTGGAACGTAGCGGCGCATCATAAGCCAGATCGAACTGCCGCCGCGATTCCCGCCGAACAAATTCAATTGTCTTTGCTTCGCTATCCTCCTCTCCGCTGGTATCTACCACTGGGAGCGATACTGGTGGCGCCGATCCGATGCACTGTTCCGGTTCTCCACGCCGTAACCGGAAACGAGCCCGTAGCACCTCGTGCCGTCGCTGAACCTCTTCGAGGCTTAGTTCCAAAGCTCGAACGTTGAGTCGTCCCTTCAGCCGAAGACCGATTGAGATGTTGTAAACCGAGGTGTTTGGTTCGAGCCGTTCCAATATCCAGAGCCGTTGCTCCGCGAAAGACATCGGGAAGACTGCTACATCTTCGCCTTGCGCATTCTTTTCAATCTTTCGAGGTTGCCGGACCAGCGCAATGGTGTCACTAGCCACAGGCCCGTTGCGCATCTCGGAAATAAAGTGCGCCAGTTCAGCGATAGTAGGCTTTTCAAAAATCGCGCGCAGAGGCAAATCGACCTGCAGCGCTCGCCTGATGCGCGATACAACCTGGGTAGCGAGCAACGAGTGCCCGCCTAAGTCAAAGAAATTTTCGTGACTTCCGAAATTCTTACGGCGCAATACTTCGGTCCAAAATCCGAACAACAGCTCTTCCACGGGAGTGCGAGACGCGAGAACGTCTGAAGGAGATTGTTCGTTATCCCATTGGGGCGGTGGCAAAGCGCGACGGTTGACCTTACCACTCGGGGTCAAAGGCAACCTTTCGATTCTTACGAAAGCACTGGGAATCATATATTCCGGAAGGCTTTTTCCGAGTTGTGCGCGCAGTTCAATCGAACTTATATCTTGGCTGGCGGGTACTACATAGGCTACGAGTCGTTTGTCGCCAGGACTGTCCTCTCGCACTACTGCCACTGCGTGTTGGACGCTAGCGTGCTTAGCCAGAGCACTTTCAACTTCGCCCAATTCAATTCTGTACCCGCGCACCTTAACTTGATTATCGATGCGACCCAGGTACTGAATATTTGCGTTTGGTAGATAGCGGCATAAATCACCGGTCCGGTATAAGCGCGCCCCATGGTTGCTACTGAACGGGTTCGCGATGAATCGTTCCTCCGTCAGTTCGGGACGGTTTAGGTAACCATTTGCCAGCGAAATTCCGCCAATGCACAGCTCTCCGCTTACTCCGAGCGGCACCGGGTTCAGATAAGCATCGAGGATGTAGATCTCGCTGTTTGCGATCGGCTTGCCGATCGGGGGAAGCGCATCCCAAGTGTCGGGGCTGCCAGTCAGATGGAACGAAGTCACGACGTGAGTTTCCGACGGCCCGTAATGGTTGGTCAATGTACAGCTACGCAGCCGAGAAAAAAGGTTCGCGAGCTGCGGAGTGATCTGCAGCTGTTCACCTGCCGTAATCACTTCAATTAGGCTGGTGGGTAAGTTCTGCATTTCCTCAGCCTCTTCGGCCAACTGCTGCAAGGCCACGAAAGGCAGAAAAAGACGGGCGACTTGATTTTCCCTCACGAAGTTCCACAGCGCCGCTGCGTCTCTCCGGACCGATTCCGGTACCAAGACCAAGGTGCCACCACTGCACCAGGTAGAGAATATTTCCTGAAACGAAACATCAAAACTCAGCGACGTGAATTGAAGGGTTCGGGTCCCCATCGCTGCGCGCGAATTCTCCACTTGCCAGAAAAGCAGGTTGCTTAAGGAGCGATGAGGAAGACAAACGCCTTTGGGATAGCCCGTTGAGCCAGAGGTATAGATTACGTAGGCCAAGTCCTCAGGTGTTGCGAGGTTCACCGTATTCTGTCTACTTTGCGATGAGACTTCCGGCGGCGCTAAATCTACACATATCAGATCGATGGAAACTGTAGCAAACTGATCGCGCAGTCGTTCCTGCGTCAGCAGGATAACTGCGTGAGAATCTTGCAACATGAATTCGAGCCTATCCCGCGGATATTCCGGATCTAAGGGGACATAAGCCGCACCAGCTTTGAGAGTGGCCAGAACACCGCTGACCATCTCGATCGATCGCTCCATACAAATAGCCACCAACGATCCTCGACCAATGCCTCGAGCTCGAAGGTAGTGGGCGAGCTGATTACTTTTTTCGTTGAGCTGAGAGTAGCTGAGTTGTTGCTCACGCCAAATGACAGCAACCGAGTCGGGAGTTCGCTGCGTCTGTCGCTCGAACAACTCGTGTACGCAGAGATCACGCGGATATGGCGTTGCAGTCGCATTGAAATCCACCAACAAGCGCTCCCGCTCCGCCCTGCTCAGAAGAGGCAGCTCGAAGATCGGCCGGTCGGGAGCCGCCGCCATGCCTTCCAGCAGCGTGTGCAGGTGCGTCAGCATGCGCTGCGCCGTGGAGCGCTCAAACAAGTCGACGTTGTAAGTCAGTCCGAGTCGCAAACCTTCGGGTTTAACCAGAGCATTGAACGTCAGGTCAAACTTGGCTGTCATTCCTTCGGCTCCCCGAAAAGGAGCAATTGTCATATTCGCGATACGGCGCTTCTCCTTGCCTGGGGCGTTCTCGAAGATGAATAGCGCTTGAATCACCGGGCTGCGACTGAGGTCTCGGACTGGTCTTAACTCTTCGACCAGCCTTTCGAAAGGAAGGTCTTGGTGAGCGTAAGCTTGCAGCGCGGTTTCCCGCACTCTCACAAGCAGTTCTCGGAAACTGGGATTGCCCGAAAGATCCGTGCGCAGCGCGAGGGTGTTGACGAAGAAACCTATCAGGCCCTCCAGTTCCGCTCGCGTTCGCCCGGAAATTGGCGAACCAACCACAATGTCCTCTTGGCCCGACCAGCGCGCGAGTAACACGGTGAAGGCAGCCAGCAGCGTCATAAACAGCGTGACGCCTTCCTTCTGGCTCAACTCTTGTAAAGACTTTTCCAGGGTCGCGGGAATAACCGTGGACTCCTGGGCCCCCATGAAAGTCTGTACAGGAGGACGGGGAAAGTCCGTCGGAATCTCAAGCACCGAAGGCGCTCCCTCCAGTCGTTCTTTCCAGTAACCGAGTAGCTCCTCCAGGCGCTCGCCCTTCAACCAGTCATGCTGCCAGACAGCATAGTCACCGTACTGTATTGGAAGCTCAACCAATGAAGAGGGTTTATCGTCGACGTAGGCTTCGTACAGTGCAGACAGTTCGCGTAGCAGGACGCTCCAGGACCAGCCGTCGACAATGCTATGGTGGAGTACTAGCGAGAGCACATGGTCGTCATCCGCCATGCGAAGCAGATGCGTCCTGAAAAGTGGCCCACGGTGCAAATCGAAAGCAAGACGTGCGCATGCGATCACCCGGCGCCGCGCTTCTTCTTCCCGCACGTCGCTTGAAATGTCCCGCAGATCGGTAAGCTCCAGGGCAACCCCCTGGCTTGCCGCGACTACCTGGATGGGTTTCCCGGCTTCATCTTCGGAAAAAGTTGTGCGAAGGACCTCATGCCTTGCAATAAGCTCGCGTAGACTACGCTCCAGAGCCTCCACTCTTAGAGAGCCCCTCAGGCGAATCGCAAATGGCACATTGTACGTGCTTTGACCCGGCTGCAGCTTATCGAGAAACCAGAGTCTCTGCTGGGCAAACGAAGCAGGAAATACCAATACATCATCCGACGGGGACTGGTTGAACTCAGGCTCCGAGGTTTTTTTGACTGGATAGCTCAAATCGTCCATCTATCAAAGCTCTGTCATTTTACGTCTATTTTACGTCGCTTGGAACCGTGGGAACTGACTTTCTGGAGCATCGGTCCGCGAGTTCCAAGATCGGATGGCTCAATTGCCTGGCATTTGGAAAGTCTGGCTCGGTGTCGGAGCGGTACACAATGTTAATTCAGATCCAAGCATCATGCGTTCGGCGAATAAATTAGAACCTAAACGGTCACCCGGATCTGAGGGAGTGACATGGGCAACCAGTGGCGAGTCGAAACTATTACGCAAACAGAATTCCAATGTTCCTCGCACACCAATCCTCCATTCAGTAACTACCTTGAAGCATTGCAATTCGCTTACCTTTGGGGAGGGCTAGCTAGCGATGCTGGGGGATCGATCTTACCGCACTTTGGCGTGATGCTCATAGCTGACGAGTGTCGGCACAATGTGCAAACATTTGCTAAATAAGGTCATATTTCGGCTTGGAGTGGTAAGCTTTAAACTGGGCACGGAACCGGCTTGGCCGGAGGAGCTGTTATACAACGTTTGACATATATTAACCAGAAAATTTCTTTTATAATTATGACTAATTATGACTGTACAGCATAACCAGCTAGTATAAGTGTTTGATTTGCCTCACGTCCCCCCTACCCGATGGTAATTATGATTATTGGCGCTAATCATTTAAATTGCTAGAAAACTAGACAACGGGCGGCAGTCTCTTCCGAATTGGTTACTGCCAGCCACTCGGACATTCACGAAGCGCGACTTTCGGGTCGTTATGGCAAGTAACTTGCTGATTGGAATCTAACGCTTCGTGCGGGCAGACGGTTTTCGTCTACCAAACAACTGAACGCGTCACTTTACCGCGAAGCCCCCTCTAGCGGTGTGAGATTTACAACAGCTGGGCGGAAGATACTCAATTCTTGATATACCGAGTGAACTGCCAAGACTGTTGCCGGCAAACATGATGATTTTTTTGACTTTCTAGCGACATTGCCGACTACACAAAAGTAAGCATTTCGTACGCGAGATCCTGGAATTTGGGAGGGAACATCTCAGATGAAGACGATCGTGGCGCTGGATCAGGAAATTGAGAGGTACGAACGCCGAACTCCCGGTTCGAAAAAACTGTGGGAAAAGGCTCGGCGTGTGATGCCCATGGGAACCGCCAGCAATTCGCGGATGTATGACCCGTATCCATTGTTCATAGCCAGGGCGGAGGGGGCGAAGATTTGGGATGTGGACGGCAATGAGTATATCGATCACAACCTGTCCTTCGGGGCCCTTGTGGTTGGGCACCGCCATCCTGCAGTGATGAAAGCAGTTAACGCGCAGCTCAACGTAGGCACGATGTACGGAATATCGCATGCGGTCGAGTCTGATTTAGCAGAAGAAGTCTGTCACCGCTATCCATTTCTTGATCGAGTACGCTTCTCGAATAGCGGAACAGAGTCAACGTTGCATGCGCTTCGCTTGGCCCAGGCGTTCACGGGCAGAGCCAAGATCATCAAAATGGAGGGCGCGTACCACGGGTTGCACGATTCAGTGATGGTTTCGGTCAAACCAACAGAACAGGAATGGGGAACTTCCAACTCCCCTGCTCCGGTGGCAGCTAGTGCCGGAGTGTCCCTTAGCGGGAGCAATACCCTGATAGCGGAATTCAACAATCTTGCTTCCTTGCAACAACTGTTACATCAGTCCGGAGACCAGGTGGCAGCAGTTATCGTGGAGCCGGTCATGATGAATGTGGGTGTGTTGCCACCCAGTGAAGGATATTTGCTCGGCGTTCGCAAGCTTTGTACTCAATATGGCGCGTTGCTGATTTTTGACGAGGTAAAAACATCATCAATGAGCTATGGCGGCGCTGCTGAATTTTTCGGCATCGTTCCGGACATCGTCTGTCTTTCCAAATCGATCGGCGGAGGATTCCCTCTAGCTGCCTTTGCTTCTACTGCCAAAATTATGGAAGTGATTGAGACCCGAAAGATGATGCACGCGGGGACGTACAACGCGAATCCTGTAGTTGTTGCCGCCGGTTTGGCTGCCCTCCGAGATGTACTTAGGCCCGAAAAATACGGAATCATGCGCTCGATGAGCGAACGTCTCGCAAATGGATATCGCGCTATTCTCGCGACGGCTGGAGTACCCGCAGTGGTGACCAATGCTGGTGTAAACGGCGCAGTAACTTTCGGCATTGAGTCCGTTTCGAATTATCGCGAATGGACCAAGATGGATACCAGGATGTGGCAGTCCTTTTGGTTCGGTATGGTGAATCGCGGTGTTATCGCTCAGCCTTACTGGTGGGATGAGCAGTGGACAATTTCCATCGCGCATACGGAACAGGACATCGATCGTCACCTGGACGCGCTACAAGATGTTGCCTCGAAAGGACTTTCATAATGATCGTGCTGAAATTCGGGGGTACGTCTTTGGAGTCAACAGAAGCGATCGAGCGCATGGAGTCTATCGTGCAGAGCCGTCGGGTGCGTCACCCGATTGTTGTTGTTTCAGCGCTCGGTAAAGTCACGGACAATCTGCTCGCTCTGGGAGCAGATGCGGCGGCCGGACATTGGCAGCAGTCCTCGGAAAGATTTACTTGGTTGCGAGACTACCATTGTCGAATTGCTGGAACACTGATCAGGGAACAGGAACAGCGGCAACTGGCCGAGTTTCTTGAGAGCCACTTTTGTGAACTGCAGAGCTTATTGGATCACTTGCAGGAAAGCGGGGAGTTCCCACCCGCGAGCCAAGATGCTGTCACCAGCTTCGGCGAGCGACTTTCGAGCGGAATTGTTGCCATGGCCTTGCGGAAGTCGGGCATGGCAACCACGCTTTTCGATTCTCGAGCTTTGATCCGCACTGACGATCAGCATACCCAGGCCAATCCGCAATTGAAGGAGACCTATGCCAATATCCGCCAGGCGCTCGCTTCTGTTGAG
>JALYIM010000168.1 GCA_030775785.1 Acidobacteriota bacterium | reverse complement strand
GTGCGTGACACTGCTCGTCGCTTTTTTCTTCTATTTCGCGGATTGGGACACACAAAACACATCGAAAAGGGAAACAGACTGAAAACCCGGGTCGAGCGAAAACGACCCGACCACGGCGGTTTTTTCGCCCTCATTAACTAGCTTTTGATAACGACGAAAGGCGCTCTTTTGGAGATGGAATGAACCAATATAACGAACTTAAATTGAAAGTCCTGTCCTTATTTGCCTCGACCGACGAATGGCTCGGACCAAATGAAGCGGCGGAAAGGCTTAATTTCTACCCGGCGCGTGCGGCGTGGACGTATTTCAAAAGACTATGGGGTTTTGGTTTGTTGGAGAGACGTTCTCGGGGCCGAGGAACTTTGGAATACCGTATCACCGACCTGGGAAGGTCACGGCTTCGCTGGTTAAGGTAAGTGCGAGAGTTGAATCGTGGTTTCGAGTCCTCGGACAAGCCCTGCTAATAAAGAGTAAGCTGGGTTCATATCATGAAGATTTCACTTAGCGGAGTTCGGTCCGTTGCTCGCACGGTCAACGTAATGGTTTGTCATTCACCGGCGTGCAAACACAAATTGCGGGGTGCGCTACGGCGAAACTGCAAGTGCCTAAAATCCCTTCTAGTTTATGCTGGCGCCACAGGGAAAACCGTTCGGATCTATGCCAAGACACGCGCATGGGCGCGCGCCGAACTCGCTGCGCAGGAATTGCGAGATTCGTGGGACCCACGACTCAGGAGACTTCGGGAACTTGAGACAACCCCAGATCGTGAACACGTATTGATCGAACGGGCCGTGGCTCTGTATACAGCCGATCTGGGTGCGCGCATGAGAAGAAAAGGGACAATGGCGATGGTACGTGCCTTCTTCGGGAATGTGGATTTCAAAACAAACGAGATCAAGAAAAATGGTCATCTATTTGGATGGCTGGAGAAACTCCCACTTCCAACCCGCCCGACGTTTCTCGCAGACCTAACGGCAGTGCGTTTGGCTGAGTGGCGCGCGACATGGAAATTCTCCGACTTCACCGCGGCCCAGCGATGGGGAATGGTGAAGTCGCTATTCAACTTTTGCGACTCAATGAACTGGATTCACGAAAACCCCACCCGGCAATTGCGACGTGTGGAATACCGGAAGGGCAGCCGCACTGCGATCTTTACGGACCGACAATATGAGTCAATCCTGCGTGCGGTGAAAGATTACAATCCGAACAACCAGCCAGCCTCAACCTTGATCTCTCGGCGACAACGGCTAAAGACATTTTTGGAATTGATGCGGTGGTCTGGGATGAGTTTAATCGACGCCGTCCAATATCGCCCCACACTGGTTGACCAGGAGGGCGTCTTAAGGTATCGACGCCAGAAAACTGGGGCGCTTGCGACTGTGCAGTTACCTGCTCACGTCATAGCGCTACTTCGATGCGTTCCACTGGAACGATCTAGCGTAGGACCTAGCCAGCCTTTTCGGATGAGGAATTTTGCCCCAGTTTCAGGTGCGGCGACCTGGCGGATGCGCTTGCGGAGGCTGTTTTCACTAGCTGACCTTGAAGAGATTAGGAACGAAGTCGGAAGAGTACGGCCTCCGCACACGCACCAACTGCGGGATACGTTTGCGGTTTGGAATTTGCGTCACGGCGTCCCACTGTATTCATTGGCTAAAATGCTCGGACACTCTAACCCCGTAATGGTTGCTCGTTCATATCTGCCATGGGTCAAAGAACTCGAGAACCTCACCATCAATGAAGGAAGAAAAGCACTGGCCGCCGGGAAACCTACAACATTGCGCTCAGCAAAGGTAGTCCCGATCTCCCAAAGAGCTTAATTCCTCGGATTGCCATTTCGGGCTTGATGGGATTCCTCAATTCATAATATTACTTGCGTTATACTTATAGCTGGGGTAGATATACTAATGATGTATATCACTGCTAGTATATGTGGAGGCATTGCGATGTGTTTCAAAAATCTTTCCTCCAGATTCGACATTTTTAGAATGGAAACGGATGGTCCAGGGTGGCGCGGAGCTCGACCGGACTTCGAAGTCGCACTTGACGAGGCAATTAGGATGGCCTTGGAGGATGGTAGGGAGTATTTCATCGCCGACAATCGAACCGATATGCGAATATCAGTCCTGTTCGCCACTGACGTGCCACCTTCCCTTATTTGTTAATTTCTGAAATTGTCGATTTTTCTCAACAATCGGGACTAACCGGTAGTGTAAGTGCCCCTTTCCATTGTTAAAGACCTGCGTTAATAAACTTTCGTGATCTTTCGTGCGCGGCACATCGACTGATCATGTAAGCGCTGAAATGGTTTTGCCCGGTAAGGCGAAAACGTGTGCACTTCGATCTATAATCGCCGGTAGCCCAATCCCATCTTCCCAGAGCTACATGGCTTGCAGTCTTCAAAGGCTTTTCAATATGCTCGTATGCCATAGATTGTCGGGACACCTGCGAATAGACGATGTTCCGGTATGCCTGAGTAGTCTTCGAGAATATTTTTTGGGGGCGAATTCTTATGCCTGATTTGGCGGAATCGATTCAGCAAATTCTTAAGTTCCGTGATGAAAGAAATTGGAAGCAGTTCCACAGCGTCAAGAATTTATCTACTGCCATTGCAATCGAAGCTGCCGAGCTTCAAGAAATATTTCTTTGGAGAACTGACGAAGAAATTAAGTTCAAATTAGACGGAGAGCTTGAAATTAAAAAAGTGGCGGCTGAAATTGCCGATATTCTAATTTTCTGTCTTTTGTTTTGCGATGCAGTACAAATCGATCCCCTACAGGCAATCAATGACAAGCTATCTGAAAATGCTAAAAAATATCCCGTTGAACTATCACGAAGTAGAGCAGACAAATACACTGAACTAAAATGACGGACTTTGGGGAATTCCCAGGGAGTAAATATGACTCAAATAATTCTACAGCCATGCGGCGACGGTCTTCCAACTCAACACTATGTTGACACGGTGGAGAAGGAGGTTTCACTCGATCGGATTGGAAAATATGTGGCTGTATCGTCTCTCACCGACCTTCAAACCTTATTCCCCAAGGGTCAGGCAGCAACTTGGGGCGTTACTCCAGGCAAGCAATCTGCGGGTGCAAACAAATGGAAACGTATGGAGGTTGGTGACATCGCACTGTTCTCGAGAAAAGGGAAGATCTTTAGCTCCGGTACGGTTATATATAAATTGCATAACGAACAACTCGCACGGTCGCTTTGGGGCGAAGATGAGGAAGGCCAAACT
>JALYIM010000167.1 GCA_030775785.1 Acidobacteriota bacterium | reverse complement strand
TCCGCCGTGCTGCTGCGCAGGAACTCACCACTCGAAGCGCCGGTACGATGCTCTCTCCACAAATTCATTCGGCGTACCAGCGCGGGCTAGAGAGACTCGATGCAATACCAGAGGTTCACACTCTTGCTCGAATCGAGACAGCGCAACAAGGCTGTCTTGGAACACCGGCTTTGTTTTCGACAACTGCAAAACAGCTTTTAACTCAACCCGAATCTGCTGACGAAGTATTCGGCCCTTCGTCGATTGTGGTCGGCTGCGAAACTCGGGACGAGATGCGCACAGTACTGGAACAGCTGCCCGGCCAGTTAACGGCTTCGCTGCTCTTGGAAGATGAAGATTTCGATATGGCTCGGGTGCTCCTGCCGCTTTTGGAACGCAAAGTTGGCCGTATCGTTTTCAACGGGTTCCCCACGGGGGTCGAAGTGTCGTATGCCATGGTCCATGGCGGTCCATTTCCTGCCACTTCCGATAGCAGATCGACCTCCGTAGGGGCAAGCGCGATTGAAAGATTTCTGAGGCCAGTCAGCTATCAGAACATGCCAATGGCATTAATGCCGATCTCTCTTCAAGATGCAAATCCCTTAAAAATCTGGCGCGTGCGAGATGGAAAGCTCGAGCAGCGCTGAAGAGAGCAGGAAGTAAATCGAGTTCCAAGATTCCGCACCGGAGAAAACAAATGCAGAAATTAAGCGGGTTAATCGTCGCGGCTATTTGCCTCGCTGTCGGTCTATTATCGACTACTACCGTCGCAGAAAAATCCCCATCTGGTGACGTTCTCACTCTCGTCCACCGGTACCACTTGCCTGCATCGATCAAAGGTCATTTCGATCATTTCGCCGTAGACCCGCAAGCAAAACGGCTGTTTGGAACGGCCGTCGAAGATAAGAAGTTGGTCATATTCGATCTAACCAAAGGCGTCATGACCCATGCCATTGAGGGAATCGAAGAACCGCGAGCAGTGTTGTATCGGCCTGATATAAGCCGGCTCTATGTTTCGGACGGTGGGGGTGCCTTGCGGATTTTTAACTCGGAAACTTTTGAGCCAATAAAAACCGTCAAACTTCTCGTCGATGCTGACCCCATCGTCTATGATCCGGCAACGCAGCGCCTGTTCGTAGTCAACGGGGGAGAGAAGGCAAAGCATCCGTACTCGAACATCACTGTCTTCGACACCAACAACGGAATTCAGATCGGAAACATACAAGTCGACGGTATAGAGATTGAGGGAATGGCCGTCGAAAAGAGGGGATCGCGCCTTTTCGCAAATAATCGTGACAAGAACGAGATAGATGTCTTTGATCGAGAAAAGTTCACAAGGATTGCAACCTGGCCGGTGACTACCTGCAAAAAGAACACGGTCATGGCTCTCGACGAATCCACACATCGCATGTTTGTAGCATGCCACCAAGGCCAAATCGTAGTGGTTGATCTCAACACGGGGAAGGAACTCCAAACGCTATCCATCGGTCAAGGCGCGGACGACATTGACTTCGACTCGGAGACGAAGCGCATTTACGTGGCGAGTGGAGGCGGAAAAGGCTCGGTGGATATTTATAAAGAGGTGGACGCAGATCACTACGAGTCTTTAGGTAGATTCGTTTCGGCCCCAGGAGCGGCGACGGCGCGTTTGGTTAGGGAATTGAGCAAATACGTTGTCATCGCGCCGCCTCAGAATAAACAACCAGCACAAGTTCTTATATTTGATGTAGGGTCGCAAAAGTAAGCTCTCTGCGTAAAGCAAGTTCGTCCAGGGTGTAGAGCCTGTGTTTTTACGCTTTAGTACGTAACTTAAATTGATGTTTCACTGGGCAAGACAAATCGCGAGAAAACACTTTATGACTGCGTGAATCTTTTAATCGGTAAGAGCCGAGATTAACGTCGAAATCCCTAAGGTTGCTAGGAACGTCCCCGAATGGAGTGGAACTAAGCAAGTAAAACTCCGAGGTTTATGTGAGAAAGCCGTTAGCTATCAAAACATCTTATATCTCATACCTGGTGGTGGCTTTATTGAGTGCTTTACCAGCCTTCGGCGCGAGCTACAGTATACTCAAGCCGGCGCAATAATTCCGGTCACCGAGTTCTGCTAGGGCGGTTTGGAGTATAGCGTTAATTATTCTTTCGTCTTGTACGCAGCTGTTCTAGCTTGCCCGTCTCGACATCGAATGAGAATCTCATAGGTTTCTTAAGGCATGGAGGAGTTTTATCGGGAATGCCATCTTCGTCCGTCGAGACAAAAGGTTTCCCTGTCAATTCGATTCGGCTGTCGTCAATCCATCCGACTGAATCTACTAATGCGCTACATGGCTTGTTGAAGACGTTCCAAACTGCATCGAGCGGCTTGACTACCTTCACTGGTTTGGCCCCTCGATAAAGAAGATATTTGGTGGTGGTACCTGCATCACTGCCCCAGACCCACTGGGAAATCTCCACAAGCAGGTGAGCGCCTGAAGGAGACCACAAAAGTGCCTTTACACCATTCCCATCTAAGGTAGTACCGTCGGACTCTACTTCGGTCTTCTGTTGGAAGGCAACTCGGAAGGGCCGATGGTGCTGGGAAACGTAGATGGTAGAGGTATTCTCGCAACCCCTTTCCGCCTTGGCGAGTACCTTTCCAAAGGCCCTGCTGCCTGCCTTGGACACGAATATTGGCGTTTGAACTGTCCGTGACCCCACATCCAAAGCCTTTTCATCCCGCACGCATTCAACATACTGGCTCGCAAGGGGCACTGCTGCCTGTGCTGAGAGAGAAACGTAAGAACAGATCAGGAACGCGATGTCGTAGTGCCAAATGCGCATGTATCTTCGCTTAGGAAAGCACCACCACGCGGCAGCCAGTGCGTACGCACGCTGGCACTTTCTAAAGTTCTACTACCTTCGAGCCAACTGTGGCCAGTCCCGCGTCCTTCGTCCAACGTTGCCGCAATCAGTAACCACCTTTGGGCTCCCGTCTTTCAAAAACCTTAAGCATTACCGCGCCTCTAGGAAATTGAGGACACGGGAAAGGACATCACCGTCGCAAATAGCGTGCCCCATCCCTCTTATATCAAAGATCCTGGCGTGGAACCCCAGGCGCTCGAAGCCTCCGTGAAAGATGTCGAGGATGTTGCCACGGCGAAAGTCGTCCGTCCCCGTGACGAGAGCGAAGTGTACCGCCCTTGCGTTGGAGATCTCCTGTTGAGTAGCACGAAACATGCCATATGGCTGTCCCTCTGTATCCAACTGAGAGGTTGCTGCCACGATCGGAACACGCGCATAGAAGTCGGCACCGCAAATCTGAATGGTTCCGTGGAAAATGTCGGATTCGTAAAATCCGAGCAATCCTGCCATCCGCGCTCCTCCGGAAAATCCAGCCGCATAAACGGGGGTGGGATCGATGTTGTATTGGCCCATGGCCTTCAGTGCGCCCAATACGGCTAATCCCAAGCGACGATCCTGAGGCTGGTCATTTCCTGCATTCTGCGCCGCCACGTAAATATATTTACGAGTGTCCAGAGCTGCTTGCCAACTTGCTGGAAGACCAATGGCTTGGCTATCCGCATCTGTGAAGACAATCAAGCCATAACTTTCTGAGCCGGTGTAAGCGGATGGAACATATACATAATATCGCTCCACATTCGGATCCAGATCGTTTCGTATGTGAGAACTTGCATGCTTTGCGCGAAGGCGATCGCCTCCGAAAACCGTGAGGAAGGCGCCTTTGCGCGGCGAATGCGCGGCTTCTAGTTGCGGACCAACGAAACCCACATTAGCTACGACCAATGCGATCAGCCAGAACTTTATCATCCATGAACGATAACAGCCCTTAATGCTTTTCAATCATTTGTGATTCGTTTGGGCTGACGACGAAACTAAGCGTGGTCGTTCGCGATGGGTCGCTTTAAAGAACTGCAGAAGCGGAAACTAGACGCGATGGGATTCTATGAGAATGCACTGCTCGCCCGGCTTGAAGCGAAGCAGAAACCAGTACCGACATCTCGCTCTTCGACGATGTCGATTATTTGCGCTGGGTCGGCCCTACGCAGGACTCTGCGGCGCTCGCCACACAGTTGGACGGGGCGGTAATTGAGAAAAAGCGAAACGCGACCCACATC
>JALYIM010000166.1 GCA_030775785.1 Acidobacteriota bacterium | reverse complement strand
GGAGGCTCGGTGAAATGCTGCTCCGGCTTGAGCGTCTTGAGCGTGAGTTTTTGCCCGGGCTCGAGCGGCGGCAACTTGTGCTTGAGTTCTTCTTCCTCTTCGTCTTTTACGTCTTTTGACTCCTCGTAAACCTTGAGGAAACCTTCGAACTTCAGAACCGACCCGGTAACGCGGAACCAGAATGTTTCAGTTTTCGATTTCGCATCTATGTCAACGGTCGTCTGATCGAAGACCGCAGGGGTGATTTGTGAGGCTACGAAACGCTGCCAGATCAGTTTATAAACTTTGTATTCATCTTCTTTTAAGTACTGTTTGATCTCGTCGGGATGGCGCGAAACTCCGGTGGGACGAATCGCTTCGTGCGCGTCCTGGGTATTTTTCTTGGACTTGAATGTATTCGCAGATTCCGGAAGATAGTCCGCCCCGAACTGCGACTTGATGTAGTCCCGCACTTCGGTTAGCGCGTCGTTGGAAACACGCGTTGAATCGGTACGCATGTAGGTAATCAAACCGACAACGCCTTCTTCACCCAATTCCACGCCTTCATACAAACGTTGCGCGATCATCATGGTGCGCTTAACGCTGAAGCGGAGTTTGCGCGAGGAATCCTGTTGCAGCTTGCTGGTTGTAAACGGAGCGGCCGCATTCCGGCGCCGTTCTTTGCGATCAACGGTACGGACCAGCCAGTCAGCATTTTCCAATGCGACGCGAATCTTTTCCGCGTCTTCGCCGTTTGTGACTTCGACCTTCTCTTCGTTCTTGCCGATAAATCGCGCGTCGAATGCGGGTGGCTTGGGCCCGGCGAGGTTCGCGTCAATCGTCCAGTATTCCTGTTTTTGGAACGCTTTGATTTCGCGCTCGCGGTCAACAATTAAGCGAAGCGCAACAGTTTGAACGCGTCCGGCAGAAAGACCACGGCGAACTTTATCCCAGAGAAGCGGAGAAACCTGATATCCCACAAGCCGGTCGAGAACACGGCGGGCTTGCTGCGCGTCTACAAGATCGCGATTGATCTCGCGGGGATGCTCGAAAGCCTCGCGAACGGCACGCTGAGTAATTTCATTGAAAGTGACGCGCTGAATGCGATCTCCAGCCTCGTCATCTTTCTTTTCCTTCTTCTTCTTTTTTGGCTTGCCGCTATCTCCAAGCTCGTAGGCTAGATGCGCGGCCATGGCTTCGCCTTCGCGGTCAGGATCAGGGGCCAGATAGATGTGGTCCATGCCCACCGCAAGCTTCTTCAGCTTGGCAAGAACTTTTTCTTTTCCGGGAATGACGATGTATTCGGTGTCGAAATTATTATCAACATCTACGCCTAGTGTGCTCTTGGGCAGATCCTTGACGTGTCCGAAGGAGGCTTCGACGGTATAGCCCTTCCCCAGATATTTCTGGATAAGCTTAACCTTACCCGGTGACTCGACGATGACTAGACCTTTCAATATGTCCTCTATGGTTCTTCTTTGTCCAGAAGCTAGCATGAATGAGGAGGTTTGTAAAAACCGCTGCTAGCTTGTGGCTTCTCGCTACTGTATTGCTGCATTGCGATAATTCGCTGTGTGCGGCTGCCCAACGTCGCCGATATAGCTAGAAACCAGGAGCTGACAGCTAGCAATTAGCTCCTCAAAAACTCCTCACAAAATTCTTCCCCGGCAACTGCTTCACCTTCCCTGAGAGTTCAAGCTCAAAGAGGGCTGCGAAAATGTCTGAGGATGATAGGCCCGGGGCCAGGCGTTCCACGATCTCATCTAAATGCGTGGATTCATCGGCTTTCAGCATTCCGAATATTTTTTTCTCATGCGGAGACGCTTCCGTTTCTCCAAATAGAGATGCGGTTTGCGATGTTTCCGATTCATGCTCGCCTTCTGGACGCAGTGTCAGCCTCACTTCCACTGGCAATTCTTCCCAGACATCCTCCCAGGTCGCGACCAGCTTGGCGCCCTGTTTTATCAGCGTGTTAGGGCCCCAGGAGTTCTTGTTGGTAACGTTTCCGGGAACCGCGAAGACCTCGCGGTTCTGCTCTAGCGCGCAGCGGGAAGTTATGCGTGTTCCGCTGTATTCGGCGGCTTCGACGACCAAGACACCGATGGATATCCCGCTAATGATGCGATTGCGGATGGGAAAATTTTGGGGCGCGGGAAACGCTCCAACAGGAAACTCGGAGACGACCGCTCCTCCGCTGGAAAGGATCTGCTCTACTAAGCGGCTGTTTTCTTTGGGGTATACGACGTCGGCCCCGGTGCCAAGTACCACGACGGTTTTGCCCTTGCCGGCGAGTGCGCCGCGATGACTGCAGGTGTCCACTCCGCGTGCTAGCCCGCTGAAGATGACAAGGCCCCGCGACGCCAAATCGCAGGAAAGCCGCTCGGCCATTCCCGATCCATAGGGCGTCGGATGCCGGGTCCCAACTACGGCGATTCCGGGTTGCGAGAGTGTTTCCGTTTCGCCCCGCACATAAAGGATAAGTGGGGGATCGTAAATTTGCTTGAGCTGCGAGGGGTACTCGGGGCTACTGAGTGCGATGACAGTCACTTTAGCCGCCATTACTTTCGCTAATTCGTCCTTCGCCAGTTCCATGGCGCTACCGGTGCCGAGCGCCTGGGCCGACACCGCACGTATTCCGGACGCCTCTAGTTCGGTCAAAGAGGCGTGGAAAACAGCCTCGATGCTGCCGAAGAATTCGACCAGTCGGCGCGCTTTGCCAGCGCCCAAGCCTTCGGTTAACGACAGCGCTAGCCATTGCAATGTCAGAGTTTCAATTTCATTGACACGAGGAAACGCTATTTCGGACACACTTCTCCTCCCAGCTTCCACACGCGGAATCTGAATAGAGATGGGAAACAGTGTCAAGGTCAGATGACACAAGTTTGTTAGGATTTAAAAATGGGTAGTACGCAACGCCTTCGAATTTCCGCCATCTCGTATCTGAATACTGCGCCACTGATGTGGGATTTCGAGCATAGCGCTACGGGCGGTGACTTTGATGTGTCTTACACGCTTCCATCGCAATGCGCGAAGCTATTGCAGCAAGGGTTTGCCGATATCGGAATCATTCCGGTTGCGGCTTATGCGAGCATCCCTGATCTGGCGATTCTTCCCGGAGTAGCCATCGCTTCGCGGCATGCGGTACGCTCCATTTTGCTAGTTAGTAAAGTATCCCTCGCAAACATTGAGAGCGTCGCGATGGACAGCTCGTCCATGACGTCCGTGGCTTTGCTTAAGGTGCTGTTCGCAAAGTGGTGGAGAAAAGGTGCGGCTCAACCGATATTTGAATCCGCCAATCCTGATTTGAAAACGATGCTAGAGCATCGCGACGCGGCGTTGCTGATTGGCGATATTGCGTTGCAGGTGGATCGTTCGCGCTACCACACTTACGATCTAGCGGAAGCATGGATTCGGCTGACCGGCAAACCATTTGTGTTCGCTTTTTGGGCTGTCCGGCAAGATGCCTTGCAATATGTACATTCGACAGGTGAGCTTGCGCCGGTATTTCAGACGTCTCGGGATCACGGGTTACAGAGTGAGAATATTGAGCAAATCGTAAAACTGTGGGCTCCGCGAATAGGGATAGGCGAAGCCGAAGTTCGGGCCTATCTCACCGAGAATATCCATTATTATCTCGACACCGAGTGCGTAGCGGGTATGCAGCAATTTTTCCGCTACGCGAACGAGAGTGGCGCTCTTCCTTCGGTACAGCCTCTTAGATTTCTCGACGCGCAGAATTCAGTTTTTATTTAAATTGGGCCCCGCAATCAAGTTCTGCACAGTAAACTCATCTTAATTATTGATGTTCTTTCCGCTTCCACTTGCGCTGGCTGTGTTCACGGTATTTGGATGGCTACGCCGTTTGGGCGGCATCGGCCTGATCTTTCTGGGCATTGCTGACAACTCAGTCGTTCCTCTGACCGGCAGCATGGACGTTCTCACAATTTACCTCGCCGCCAGTCATCATGATCTTTGGCCTTACTACGCAATCATGGCCACGATTGGCGCGGTTTTGGGCGGATACATTACCTACTCTCTGGCGCGAAAAGGCGGAAAGGAAACACTCGAGCGCAAATTCTCGAAGAATAGGGCGGCGAAAATTGCCAAGAGATTCGACCGCTGGGGATTTGGCGCGGTTTTCATTCCGGCGTTGCTGCCTCCGCCTTTTCCATTGGTTCCATTTCTTGTGGCCGCTGGCGGATTGCAATACTCGCGCAACAAGTTTCTTGGGGCCCTTCTACTGGGGCGAGGAATACGCTATTCGATTGTTGCTGGTCTGGGGGCGTACTACGGCAAGCCCATTGTCGGATTCTTCTCCCGCCACTACAAGCATGCGCTCTTTGTTTTGATTGGGTTGGCTGTGATCGGCGGCGTCTCCACGCTTATCGGATATTTGAGAAGTCGCAACAAAAAACCGGAAGAAAGCACGGCCATACCCAGCAGCAATCCTGCCTGATTTACGCGCTAGGCTTGGAGAAGCGGCCGTCCTCCTTTAAAATCAAGTAGGTCATGTCCCTTACAAAACAACAAGCGCTTGATCTGTTTAACTCCGATGATCTCATTGGGATCGGGATGGAGGCGGATGCCGTCCGCCGAAAACTGCATCCGGAGGGCGTCGCTACTTACATCATTGACCGCAATATCAATTACACGAATTTCTGCACCGAGTACTGTACATTTTGCGCCTTCTATCGCCCGCTAAAGGGGCCAAAGGCGAAAGAGGGTTACATTCTTGACCTCGACACTATCTACGAGAAGATCAGGGAGACCGTAGAACTTGGGGGAACCGGCGTGTTGATGCAGGGCGGACTGCATCCTGACTTGAAGATTGACTGGCATGAGCGCATGCTGTGCGGCATCCGAGAGCGTTTTCCGAAGATTCATCTGCATTGTTATTCAGCATCAGAAATTATCGCGATCGCGGAATACAGCGCGCTTTCCATTCGCGACACTATCAGCCGCTTGAGAGATGCAGGTCTAGACTCGATTCCTGGCGGTGGTGCGGAAATTCTCGATGATGAAGTGCGTTACAAAATTGCACGGCTGAAATGTTTGACTGATGACTGGCTGGATGTGCATCGCACCGCACACCACTTGGGAATGCGCACCACGGCGACCATGATGTTCGGCGTGGGCGAGAACTACGAAAACAGGGTCAACCACTTTCAGCGGCTTTACGAGTTGCAGGAAGAAACCGGCGGCTTCACGGCTTTTATTCCGTGGAGCTTTCAGCCCTCCAATACCGCGCTCGGCGGCAGACACTGGGAAGAGGCAACAGCGGTCGAGTATTTAAAGACGTTGGCGATCGCACGGCTCTATCTTTCCAATTTTCTCAACGTGCAATCGAGCTGGGTTACCCAGGGCTTGAAAGTTTGCCAGATGGGATTGCGTTTTGGCGGCAACGACGTTGGCTCCGTCATGCTGGAAGAAAACGTCGTGCGTGCGGCCGGCGTCACGAATTGCACTACGGAAGAAGAGCTGCGGCGGATTATCCGTGACGCCGGATTCAGGCCTGTGCAGCGCGACACGCTTTATCGAACATATTTTCTGAACTAGAGTTTGCAACTAGAATTGCCGAGCAATTTCCCCCTCCGCGAAATGTTCAAGACCTTTGAAATTACAGCCGAGCTTCTGGCTCCTCGCGGAATCACTCATTATTTTCGCCAGCACTTTCTAGACGCAACTTTTCAGGGTCTCTACAAAGCTAACGGCTTTGATATAGCGCTGCTTGTTCCTTACTTTTTCGTCCTCATTCTGCTCGCGTCCTACGGGGTGCACCGTTACATGCTGGTGTATCTCTATTACAAGAACAAGAAGAACCGCACCATCGGGCCCCCCGGGCATTTCGGCAAACTTCCGCGCATTACCGTTCAGCTGCCTATATTCAATGAACAATTTGTGATTGATCGGCTGCTGGAAGCGATCTGCCGCTTAGATTATCCGAGAGACAAACTCGACATTCAAGTGCTTGACGATTCCACGGACGAAACGGTTGAAGTGGCCCGCCGGCTGGTTGAGCAATATGCGGCGCAGGGACACCCCATCACATATCATCACCGCGAAAATCGCGCGGGATTCAAGGCCGGCGCGCTCGCCGAGGGACTGCAGACATCCAAAGGCGAATTTATTGCCATTTTCGACGCCGACTTCGTGCCACCGGAAGATTTTCTGCTGCGCACCGTCCATCACTTCATCAACCCCAAGATCGGAATGGTGCAGACGCGCTGGACTCACATCAATCGGCATTATTCTTTCCTGACTGAAGTGGAAGCGATTCTGCTGGATGGTCACTTTGTGCTGGAGCACTCCGGCCGGGCGCGCAGCAATGTATTTTTCAACTTCAATGGCACCGCAGGATTGTGGCGGCGGCAGGCAATAGATGAGGCGGGTGGATGGGAGCACGATACGTTGACTGAAGATACCGACCTGTCGTATCGCGCACAATTGAAAGGGTGGAAGTTTATTTATTTGCAGGATGTCGAGTGTCCAGCGGAGTTGCCGGTTGAGATGACTGCGTTCAAGACTCAGCAGGCACGCTGGGCGAAGGGCCTAATCCAAACCGCCAAGAAGGTGCTGCCTCGGGTACTCAAGAGCGATCAACCGTTTCGTGTGAAACTCGAAGCCTGGTATCACCTGACGGCAAATCTGAGCTATCCGCTGATGATCGTGCTTTCGGTTTTGCTACTGCCGGCAATGATCATCCGGTTCTATCAGGGATGGTTCCAGATGGTCTACATTGACCTGCCGCTGTTTGTGGCGTCCAGTTTCTCGATCTCAAGTTTCTATCTGGTTTCGCAACGGGAGTTGTTTCCGCGGCGCTGGCCAAGGGCGCTCCTCTATATACCGTTTCTTATGGCGCTCGGAATCGGACTTACCGTCACTAACACGCGCGCCGTGCTGGAAGCGCTGATTGGCAAGCAAACCGCATTCGCACGTACTCCGAAATATCGGCTGGAGTCGAAGAAAGACATGGTGCGCACGCGCACCTACCGCCGCCGCCTAGGATGGGTGCCATGGATCGAATTGCTGATTGGTGGCTACTTCGCGTTGACTGTCTATTACGCTCTCGACAATGAGAATTACTTCACTGTGCCTTTTTTGCTTCTCTTTGTCCTGGGATATTGGTACACGGGCCTGATGTCCCTCTTGCAAGGGAGATTCACGTCAATCTCGCTGAACGCGGATTCTCATAACAAACCCTTTCCCGTGGGCGTATGAGCGGCATGCATTTTCGAAACATGTTTTGGGACGAACGTACAGATTCGTCCTAGCCGCGTCGTCGCGTATGGCTTGCTGGATGGAGAGACTGTTGTCATGTGTCGCGAAATCCACTCACAAACTCTTATTGGATCAAGACCTTTAAGTCCCGACCGTTCGCATCCCCAAAAAAGCACCAATCAGCCATGACTCGTGTATGCGTGGCCCGAGTAAGACGGAAGCGATCCACCCTGGTGGACAGTGGAATTCTCCAGTTTCGAAGGCGAGGCCTTTTCTTTTGTTGAGCCACTGCGCTAGAATCGCAGCCGTCTTCGCTTGTGCGATCCGCGCTTGGAAGATTCTCGAGTGCAACGGAGGAATCCAGTGACAACAAGAAAACTCTTTTCCCTTAGCGCTGTAATCGCCCTGGCATCACTCTCGCTGGCCTGCGGTGGCCGACACGATACCGACGAAAATTACTATCTGATTTCCAGCAACATTCAGGTCCCTTACTGGCACGCCGCCGGAGCAGGATTCATTCAAGAAGCACAGCAATGGAAGGTCCGCGCGCAGTTTGTCGGACCCGCGACCTACGATCCTAAAGAAGAGCTGGAAGCCTTCCGGAATGCTGTACGCCAGAAGCCGACGGGGATTTTGATTGCAGTGACCGATCCGAAGCTCATGAAGGACGACATTGATAAAGCTGTGGCGGCGGGCATTCCAGTGATCACAATTGATTCTGACGCACCCGACAGTAAGCGTCTGTTCTCGATAGGTACAAACAACTATCAGGCGGGGCTTATCGGCGGGCAGCGTCTGGCCAAGGAGTTACAAGGCAAGGGGAATGTGGTGGTTTTCACCATGCCCGAGCAGACGAATCTGAAGGAACGTTTGCATGGGTATCACGACGCGCTGGAAGCTCATCCGCAAATTAAAATCACAGAGGTCGTTGATATACATGGAGACCCCCGAGTCGCCTTCGACAGCACCACTCAGATGCTAGGCAAGCAGAAAGATAAAGTGAACGCCTTCGTTTGCCTGGAGGCCCAGGCCGGCAAGGAAGTCGCTACCGTTCTTAACAGCGCAAAAGTAAAGGACAAGGTAGTGATGGCGATGGATGTTGATCCGGAGACATTGGACTGGATTCAAAAGGGAGTGATCGCAGCCACAATTTCGCAAAAGCCGTACACCATGGCTACTTTTGGATTGCGAGTGCTCGATAGCCTCTACCATCAAAAAGTTTCGTCCCTCGACAAAGATTGGGCGAACGACAGTTTTGCTCCTCTGCCTGCCTTTGTTGACACAGGTTCGTCCCTGATAGATAAGAACAACGTAGAGGCTTTTCAGTCAGTTAATAAATCCATGACGAGCTCGAGCAATTGATGGCCTCACGAAAGTTCTTATTCACTGCAGCGTTGATAAGTACTGTCGCTCTCTTCAGCACGCTGGCCCTGGCCGTCGAACGTCAACCTAACGCTGACTACCGGGCTCGTCGTCAGGCACTCGCCGTAAAGTCAAAAGGTGGCAGCATTTTGCTGTTCGCAACGGTCGAAGCCGAGGGGCCAAACGACCTCTATGGATATCGTCCTGACGACAACTTTTATTATCTCTCTGGATGGCCTGAGCCGGGTGCAGCGATCCTGATCGTCGCCGCGGCGCCGGCGAAAGATAACTCGCCCGCACACGCTTACTCGGAAACCTTATTTCTGCCAAACCGCAACTCTTCACAGGAGAAATGGACTGGTCCAAAGTTGGGGCCAGACAGTCAGGACGCAGCTCGAATGACAGGCTTTGATCGCGTCGAGGCCTTGGATAATCTGCGTTCGGAGCTGGTGAAAATGCCCGCCGGCCCGATCTACACGGACATGCCCGGGGCGGATGCAAGTCCCGGCTCAACTGCTCCTCTGCAATGGCTGAAACGTGCCAACGCCTTCCCGGTGGGAGCATCGTTTCAGGATGTCAGGCCTTTGCTAACGTCCCTGAGAACATTCAAGGATGATGGCGAGATCGAACTACTCCGTAAGGCTACCAACGCTTCGATTGCGGCCCAGTTGGCCGCCATGCGCGCTATGAAACCTGGAGCGACCGAGCGCGAGATTTCTGCCCTGCTGCAATACGAATGGGGAAAACGCGGATGCGAGCGGCCGGCCTACGCGCCAATTGTAGGTGCGGGACTGAATTCGACGGTGCTGCATTATTCTGAGGATTCGGGAACGATCCGGGCGGGCGATCTCGTCGTTATTGACGCTGCGGGAGAATATTCGATGTACGCATCCGACATCACCCGAACGCTACCGGCATCCGGAAAATTTACTCCTCGGCAGCGTGAGATCTACGACATCGTGCTGGGAGCGCAAAAGGCGGCGATTGAGGCTTTCCGATCCGGGCAATCCTCTCTTAAACGCACTTCCCCGAATTCGCTTTATAAAGTCGCTTTCGACTACATCAATACTCACGGCAAGGATTCTCACGGAGAACCGCTGGGAAAATACTTCATTCATGGCCTCAGTCATTATCTCGGCTTAAATGTGCATGACGATGGTGATTACGAAGTCCCGCTAGGACCGGGCGCAGTTTTCACTATCGAACCGGGAATTTACATCCCCGAAGAGGAGTTGGGAGTGCGAATTGAAGATGACTTTTACGTGGATCGTAGTGGAAGGCTGATCAACCTCACCGAAGCACTGCCCCACAACGCAGAGGACGTGGAACGGGCCATGTCCGCCAAATAATGGCGGCGAAATAGCGTCGGCGAAAGAACGTGGCGGCAAATAATCCTTCCGGCGTCCGCCACGTGGGTAGATTCCTTTGGTATCCTAAGTAATCGTGCGAATGATGTGGTGGTTTATCATTCTGGCTTTTGCAATAGCCGCCATATCTGGCGTGGGGCTCGCGTTTTACCTGCGCATTCGTCCGCAAGTAAAGGCCTCAAACCTTGAAGGGCACGAAGCGCTCAGTGAAGTATCCGAAGCAGAATCCCATAATAACTAACTCGGAGTTGAAGGACATGGAAAAACCCACAGCGCAAGCCCTGACGCAGCATCGGGGAATAGAGATTTCCGAGCAGGTTGCGATTGTAATTGGCGCTAGTTTGTTCGTTGCATTGTGCGCCCGGATCGTTCTTCCTCTTCCCTTCACTCCGGTACCTTTGACGTTGGGAAATTTCGCCGTGCTGTTGGTGGGCCTCACTCTCGGAAGTCGTCGTGGTTTCGCTGCTCTGGCGCTCTATCTGCTAGAAGGTTCGGCGGGCATGCCTGTTTTTAGCCCTACGGGGCCGGGCGGGCTTGCACAACTACTCGGACCCACTGGCGGGTTCTTGCTTGCGTATCCTTTCATCGCCGCGCTGGCGGGCTGGATCATGGAACACGGAAAAAGGACTTTTTTTCGAGCGGCAGCTTCGGGTCTTGTTGCCGAGATTTTGCTCTTCGCGAGCGGAATTAGCTGGCTTTATCTACTAACCCACTCGCTGGCGCAAGCCGTGCGCTTCGGGCTTTATTGGTTTGTCTTTGCTGAAATAATAAAGATCATGATGGCGGCGGCCATTTCCGCCGGATGGCAATCTGCTCATAAGTCTCAGGAGTAACTTTTCTAATGTCTACGCAAATTATTAATCCCGAAGTCGCGGATTCGAGCAGAGCCCCCCTTGACACGCGCGAAATTTCGATTGCCCACAGTCCAGATTCCGACGACGCGTTCATGTTTTATGCTCTGGCCACGAACAAAGTGAGGGCCAACGGACTGCGCTTCTCTCATACCTTGAGCGATATCGAGAGCCTGAACCGCAAGGCGATGAAAGGCGATGGGGTCTACGATGTAACCGCAATTTCCTTCCACGCATATCCTTACATTCAAGATAAGTATGCCCTAATGCCCAGCGGCGGCAGCGTCGGCGAAGGATACGGACCGATGGTGGTGGCGAACCGTCCGTATACCGAAAATCAGATCAAGGGAAAGCGAATCGCCATTCCTGGAACCCTGACCACGGCCAATCTGGTGTTGCGACTTTTCGCTCCCGGAATCGAGACGGAGGTTGTTCCATTCGACCAGATCATTCCACAAGTATTAGAAGGCAAATTTGAAGCCGGCCTCATCATCCATGAGGGCCAGCTGACCTATGACAAGTCTGGATTGCATCGCATCGTTGATCTCGGCAAGTGGTGGCAGAAAGTTACTGGACTTCCACTGCCGCTGGGAGGAAATGCTATTCGCCGCGAGCTCGGACCGGAACTGATCACGAGTGTCTCAGCCGCGCTCTCAAATAGCATTCAATACGCGTTGGACCACCGTGAAGAGGCTCTAGCGTACTCCATGCAATTTGCCCGCGACTTGGATTCGCAACTGGCCGACAAGTTTGTGGGTATGTATGTGAATGAGCGCACGCTGGATTATGGAAAGGACGGCCGCGAAGCGGTGAGGCGACTATTAGATATGGGGCACAAAGCCGGCATCATTCCGCACGAACCCAAGGTAGAGTTCGTATACTAAGACGTCGCTATTTTATAGTTTCTCGGAACGAAAATATCGGATCAATATCTACGGGCAGACCCGAGGTTGATTTCAGCGAGGCTTGTAGCTCCACTGGCATGACATCGTACTTTTTAAACCAGTTTTCCGCCCTTTCGCGCGCACCCTTCGCTTCGATATCGAGCAGCTCTTTCGATAAGTCAGCAAGGATTTCCGGCATGCGTGCGTAGTCAATTGCATATCTTCCCGATGGCTGCCGCCGGATGGCCTGATGCTCCAAGAGATAGTTGAATTCCATCATCTCAGCTTGTCCATGAGCTTCCCCGATGCCGAAGCGCACAGTCCGAAAAATTCCAGCGAGATAGGAAGCGTAGAATCCGTCCAGTTTTTCCTTCGGTAAAACGCCACGATCCACCAGCCATTTCAGACCAAACATTCCCGTCACATCGGCCTTGGCTTCTTCTAGTCCACTAAATGCCGGCCCGATCGCTTCACGAATTTCGACCTGGCCTGATTCGGTGCGCGCGAACGCCGGGCCCAGCCCGTGGGCGATTTCGTGCATGATCGTACCCAATAAGTACCCTTCACCGGATGCTTTCGCGGCCTGCTCGGGCAGCATCATGTGCTTCGCGACCGGCAGGATCACACAATTTACGCGCGCGTCCATAAAGTTTTTGAAGAAGATTTTTTTGCTTCCGTGTTCTTCGTGGACACGAGGATCATTGGGCAGGTTATCCGCAACCGCCTGATAGCCATGGTCCAAATCACCGGCGCGAAACGGGACGTCCATCACTTCCATGGGGGTTTCGAGACCGCGTTTCGAAGGGCGATCTTCCGCTGGCAGGGGCAATGCGTCCTGAATTTCGGGAACGTACTTCTGAAACATAGCAAGTTTTTGGGTCTCGGCTGAATTTCGCACCATCACGGCGGCGCCGTAACTTGCTTTCACCCCTAGCAGACCGTCATCGTAGGTTTCGTAGGGCGCGAATATCACGTCGAACTTGTTGTCTTTAAGAGCGAGCCACGCAAGATCACTCTTCAGATAGTCGTCCGTTAGAAGAGCTCCGGCGCGCAGTCGCAAGAATTCAGCGAAGGCAGCATCGGGACTAAATTTCGCTGCTTCCCGCAAATTCCTCGCCGCAGGTTCCAGAAACGAGCGGTAGGCGATGTGATAGGGCAAGCCCTCGAGTTCCTCGCCATGCCAGCGGACGACTGTGGTTGAACTGTAAATCTCATTCTTCTTTTCCGGGTGTTCCTTTACATACTGCTCAACCTGATCGCGAGTGAGAGATTGAGGGTAGAATCCCCGGCCGGGAGGCATCGGCGTGGTTCCGACGAATGGCTTATTTTCGTCGAGCACGTCGTAACGCGACGCATTGATATCTAGATACCGGCGCAGCTTCCGGTCTGAGGGGTTTCGGCTTGCTGCGAGAGATTCGTATAGCGTCAAGCCTTCCGGATCCATTTGCCGCCAGTAGATTTGTTCCAGATAACGCGAGGCAGTAACTAATTTTCCGACCATCTTCACTTCACGGGGAGAAAGCCCGGCGGGGTGAAACGGCATCTGGACCGCACGAAATCTCGTCAACCGCGCAGCAAGATCTGGCACAACCTGCATGCCCGAAGAGACAGCTCCTCTTGCGGCTGACCCGCTCATCGTTCGGACTTTTTTAGAGTGAGCGCTCTCTGCGGGAGAGAAAATTGAAACGGCAAGAATAACTACAAGCGAAAAAAAACAACCCGGGGCCTTTTTCATCTCGGCGCAGTTTAACAGAGCGGAATGTGTGGAAATGTGTTTCAGGGACGGGTTGAAGCGGTGCAATGTTAGGACTCTGGTTCACCGAGGTGTTTCACTAGTTAAGCGAGGCTGGGGAACCTTGCGCAGATGCTTTTGGCTTTAGACGCGCGACTGCTTGTTGCGCTTCCGCCGAAAATGGACCGTGCGGCAAAATTTTCAGATACTCCTGATAATGTGCTGAGGCTTCGCCCGGATTATTTAATTTCTCGTAACACTGAGCCATGCGGAAGTTGGCGTCCGCAAAATTGTTCTTCCAGATGAGAGCGTCCTGATAACGTGCCAGGGCGGCCCGATAGTTTTTCTTCTTGTAATAAAAGTCTCCGACTTCGAGGTCTTTCGCAGCTTTGTGCGGATCCCACGGATGAAGCTCCTGCACATCTCCATTGGCATCCTCCGTCACATCTGAGGACGAAATATCGCTGTTGGGATGATTCTTGGCGTCGTCCTTCGGAGGACTTATATCAATCTTGGTATCGCGGCTGGAGCTCTCCCCAGCCTCTTTGTCGCGCTCGTAACGTGGCGGAGCCTGGCTTTGGCCGGGGCCGCTGTCTGACGAAGGCACCTGTTCCATCTGGGCCCAAGTCGTAGAAGCGATGAAAACGAACACTGCAGAAAAGAGTAGGAAGCGCACGCGTTTATTCTAGCGCGTTCATTAGGCGAAAAAATAGGCCGTTGCGTGGGGGCGAAACGGCCTGATAGCCAACTTCCTCCCGGGAGGAGAAAACTTATTAACGATGCTTACAAAGATGGAGGTGCAGGCTGCGTAGCAGGCGCCGGCTGACCATTGGCAGGCTGTCCGGCAGGTGCACCTGCATCTGCGGTGTTGCTCATGAGTCGAATGTTCACACGACGATTCGCCGCACGTCCTGCTCGCGTGTTATTAGGTTCCACTGGCTTATCCTTGCCCAAGCCGATCAAATAAATCTTGTGGGCAGGGATATTGTGCTCAGCCGCCAAGTATTGAATGACGGAATCCGCACGGCGCTGACTGAGGTTGTAGTTATAGTTCGAATCGCCTACTGAATCCGTAGCACCCTCCACCGTAATAATGTAGCCCTTGGTGCTTTGTACGTTGGTGGCAAGTTGATCGAGTTCAGCTTTGGAATCTTTGGTCAGATTGTCGCGATCGAATCCGAAATGCACCGCAGTCTCGCTAACCACGCGATAGTTGTCGAGATTCGCGACTGTGTTCTGGAGCGTGTCAACACGGTGGACGGCGTTGTCGGCCAAAGTCTGAGCCTGGCCGGCCTGCTGATTAGCAGCCTGTGCCTTCTGGTCAACTTCGGCGGCCTTCGCTTGCACTTGTTGTATGCCGGCTTGCGCGCGCGAATCTACATCTTTAATGTCTCGTGAGTTTTTCGCAGCCAAGTCATCCAACTCATTGGTCTTGTTGATGAGCGGGGTGGTCTGTTGGCGGACATAGTTTTTGCTGGAACACCCCACAGAGGCGACCAGGCTAATGGCCAGGGCAGTGATTAACGAAGTGCGATTCATCGTAGCGGGCTCCTTCCAATCTTGCGGCTTACCGTCTATTTGATGCGTTCCGAGATGCCGGGTTTATCCGCGTGCGTACCGATTCTAACTGAGCACGAGCAATGCCAACTGTAAAAACTTCGACTATGACGATTAACTGTTGATTCTAAAGGCGTTTAGTGCATTTCTATCAGTGGTTCGCTTCCCCGCAAAACAAAATCGAGGAAATTTTATATGGCAAAAAAAGTCATCCATTTCCTCTGAATTACCGCAGCAAGTCGGGTAAGAGGCAAGCTCGCCGCGTACGAGAGATCAAACTCGGTCTTTCCTAATCTAATGAGTAAACCCTCCATCGAATAAAATGGAGTTTCCCTTCAATGGATCTTAACGAAAAAATCAGAACTCTGCCGACCTCGGCGGGCGTCTACCTCTATAAAAATGCCGAGGGCGAGGTCATCTACGTCGGGAAGGCAAATAACCTGCGGAGCCGTGTGTCTTCGTATTTTCATGAGGGCCGTCCTTCCGACGCAAAAACGGGCACGCTGGTGCGCGAAGCCGCCGACGTGGACTACATCGTTGTTGCGAACGAAAAAGAAGCTCTCGCGCTGGAAAACCACCTCATCAAAGATAAGCAGCCTCGCTTTAACATCCTGCTACGAGACGACAAGACTTACCCCTATTTAAAGCTGACCCTGGGGGAGCCCTTCCCTCGCATCTACGTTACCCGGCGGTTACGCAAAGACGGCAGCGCGTATTATGGGCCGTACTTCCCCGGCAATCTCGCATATCGCATCGCCGATCTGATTCATCGCCATTTTTTGATTCCTTCGTGCAAAGTTGATCTCGGACACTTTCATCCGCGACCATGCCTGCAGTACTACATTGGGCGTTGCCTGGGCCCTTGCGTCGAAGGCCTGACTACACCCGAGGCTTACCAGGAAGCAGTCCGGGACGTGAAGCTGTTTCTCGAGGGACGACCTACTGACCTCTCACGTTCCCTCCGCGAGCGAATGGCCAGGGCCGCGGCCGCAGAAGAATATGAGCGCGCGGGAAAGTACCGCGACCTGATTTCGACAGTCGAGCAGCTACAGGAGAAGCAGCGAATTGCGACGGTCGAAGGCGATGACGCCGATGTATTCGGCTACCATTGTGAAAACGGCATGCTGGCAGTGAATCTCTTCCACGTGCGAGGAGGCCGAGTCTTAGATCGCCGCGAGTTCTTCTGGGAGGATTTGCCTTCGGCGGAAGATTCTAGGAACTTTCATCCCGGAGAATTCTTCTCCGCCTTGCTGAAGCAGCTTTACATCGGACAGCCCTACGTCCCTCGCAACGTCTACGTTCCGGTGGAGTTTGAGGACCGGGAAATGTTGGGGGATTTACTCTCCGAGCAAATCGGCGGCCATACTTCGCGCTCGGCTCGTGTACATATTCTGGTTCCACAACGCGGTGACAAGCGCTCGCTGCTCGATCTGGCGGCAAACAACGCCAAACAGTCGTATGACCAGCGTTTTCGGGTAATGAAGCCAAGTGCGAGAGCGATCCAAGAGGCATTACAGGATGCGTTGGGAATTCCGGAACTTCCCAGCCGAATTGAGTGCTTCGACATCTCCCACATTCAGGGGGCGGAGACCGTAGCGTCCATGGTGGTGTGGGAAGACGGAAAAATGAAGAAGTCCGACTACCGGAAATTTATTATTCGTAGCGTGCAGGGGGTGGACGATTTTGCCTCCATGCGAGAGGTTGTCACGCGGCGCTATAAACGTCTGCAGGATGAAAAAAAGAAAATGCCTGAGTTGATATTGATTGATGGCGGCCTCGGCCAATTGCATGCCGCGGCCGAGGCGCTTGGCGCCCTCGAAATTATCAACCAGCCGCTGGCGGCTATCGCGAAACGCGAAGAGATCATTTATGTGAACGGTCAGGAGAACGAGCCGATTGCGCTCGATCATCACTCTCCCATGCTGCATCTCGTGCAATTGATACGCGATGAGGCCCACCGCTTCGCCGTGACCTTCCATCGTAAGCGGCGCCAGATGAGAGACCGGTCCACCGAATTGCTCGAAATTCCCGGCGTCGGAGAGCGCACCACCCGGCGCCTGCTACAGCATTTCGGAAGCGTGCAGGCAGTTAAACAAGCGGATGTGGCAGCGTTATCGGCGGTGGTCACACGCATTCAAGCGGACGCGATCTTGAGTCACTTCAGAACAAGCGAGGAAGCTCGAAGTACTCAGTAAGCGCATTCGCTCAGCCCACTTGCAACAATCGCGACTTGATGTCCTCTGGCAACTCTGAATCCTGCAGAACTATCTGCAATCTTTCCGACCGTAGGTCGTTCGCAAACTCTCGAGCCTTATCCTCGGGAGTATGGCGATTTCGCAGTAGAGCCATCCGAATCTCGACTCGAAGCGACCACATGGGATGATGACAGACGGCATTGATGAAGTCTCGTGAAGCATCTTGCATCGCGATCGTTTTCACGACCGAAGCTTCGGTCAAGCGTGCATTGTCTAACGCTACTCGAATCACCCGCGCTTCCGAATCAGTCAATAATTTTGCCGCCACGGGTCCCGATGCGCGTCGTGCGAGAGACAACTTCTCTCCGTCCGAAAGTTTCTCTAACCGGTGAATGAGCGCATTCTCAGCTGCGACCTTGATATCGGCAGCGACTGCAGGCTGCAGCGCGACTTGCATGAGGTCAAACGTAAAGAGGTGCGGCAGCATGGGGATTGAGATGTGGCGCGGGGTCGTGGGATGAGTCAAGAGCGCGAGCCTCACCTTGCGACTGTTTAGTACGGCGGCATTCTTGTGCAGCCGTTCGAAAACAGCAGAAGGCAATTCGGCTAGCTTCAACAACTGCAACGCCAAACCTTCTGTCAGCGATGGATCAGAGGCGGCAGCTATCGAATCTTCGTTACTGTGAAGGCTGGACTTAGATTCAGGGCTTCCTCCAGTATCCATTGTTTTTTCGCTGGACATGATTAACTATCCGATTCAGGTTTCCATTTGAGCTGAGCGCGCTAGTTCCAATGCGCCATTGACCGGATCAACGACGGTTTCATTCAACACGACTCTTATTGGCCCGCCCGCTAGTTCATTGTGGAAAGCTTTCCGTACCGTCGTGGAGTTTCGAAACACACCTCCCGCTATCGCCACTGGCATCTCGGTGGCGTTGACAAAAATTCGTCCGGCAACAACTTGGACCAGAATTGCGAGCTCCTTGCCAGCCCACTGCAGAATCCCATTGGCAAGATCGTCCCCTGATTCTGCAGCCGCGACTACCGACGGAAACAAAATTGAGAAATCAGGGGAAGAAACGGTATTCGCAGCCATCACCAACTCCTCGGGGGACGCCAGGCGCCAAGCGCCTAAGATGCTCTGCAGTAACGTTGTGTTTCGATCCGCATCATGTGCGCGTAATAGCGCGGAGACGGCAGTCCTTCCAATCCATTGTCCGGATCCTTCGTCGGAGATTGCGAATCCCCAACCGCCCGCGCGCGCGGTGACGCCGATGGAGTTCCTTCCATACGCGATCGATCCGGTTCCTGCGATCACGATCACTCCAGGGCCGGACAAGAAAGCGGCCCGATGAGCGATGACCATATCGCCGACTACTCTGATTTCTCCGCAGACCAACTGGGAAAGGATCCGCCGCACAGTTTCGCTAATCTCGGGACGTCCGGCACCCGCCACTCCGATACAGGTGCGCGTAATTTGTGTGGGAGTGATTCTCGCAAGGCGGCAAATTTCCTCTATTCCTCTGTTTAGCGATTCTTGCGCTTGCGACTCGCCAACTCTAACCACGTTGCTTGCTCCGGACACCGTCCGGGCAATAAACGATTCTTCGTCCCCGATTGTGAAGGACGTCTTACTGCCACCACCATCTATTCCAAGGTAGATTCCCACGAGCGTAGTTCTATCACAGCGGTACAACCTTGCAGGCAGTTCATCCGGGGCGGTAGTAGTTCGGTGGCTTACGAGATAGATACCTGCAAAGAGATAGCGACGGCTCGGGTCGCAATCCCAGATACTCTACTTCTGTAATTGCGAGTTCGATCCTCTCCCACGTGACCTCACATGGGCCTCGACAAAACTGATTTCATAATTATCGGGCTGTATCTCGCGGGCATCACGCTTTTCGGTCTTCGTTTCCGAAAACGCAAACGTACTCTTCGCGATTATTTTCTCGCGGACCGCGATATTCCGTGGTGGGCAATCGCTCTTTCAATCGTTGCGGCTGAGACCAGCACCCTTACCATCATCAGTATTCCGGGGCTTGCGTATGACACAAATCTCATGTTCATGCAGGTTGTCTTGGGATACCTGGCGGGTCGGGTCATTATCAGTTTCGTGCTGCTGCCACATTATTTTCGCGGAGATCTTTACACCGCGTACGAACTGATCGAACGGCGCTTTGGAAAGAAACTGCGTTCCCTCACTGCCGGCCTATTTCTTTTGACACGGGCGGCCGCCGAGGGCGTCCGTGTATACGCCGTATCAATCGTGATCGCGATTGCGTTGGGCACGGGAGAGATTGCATCCATCGCCATAATTACCGCTCTCACTCTGATCTACACATTCGAAGGCGGACTGGCGGCCGTCATCTGGACCGACGTAATCCAGACCGTTATCTACGTGGGAGGCACACTCGTTGGCCTGTTCACAATTCTTCATTCGGTCCCAGGAGGATGGGCGACGATTCAGCACTTCGCCGCCAGTTCGGGCAAGCTTCAGGTTTTCGATTTCAGTTTTGATTTCTGGAAGCCGTACACATTCTGGGCCGGCTTGATCGGGGGAGCGTTCCTGACCACCGCCAGCCACGGCACCGATCAACTGATTGTGCAGCGGCTGCTGGCGGCTCGTAGTCAACGACAGTCCGTCACTGCGCTTCTGTCCAGCGGCGTCGCAATCGTTTTTCAGTTCGCACTATTCCTGACCGTGGGAGTGATGCTTTTCGCTTTTTATCGCGTGCCTTCGACTCAGTTTGGGAGGGCCGATCGAATTTACCCTAGTTTCATCGTCCATCAAATGCCGCATGGCATTTCAGGATTGCTGATCGCCGCGATTCTAGCGGCGGCAATGTCGAATCTTAGCGCGGCGCTGAATTCCCTCTCGTCGAGTTCGATGATGGATTTTTATTTGCCTCGCCATCCGGATCTGGACGAAAGAAAACGCGTACGACTTTCGCGGATATCAACACTAGTTTGGGCGCTCGTGCTTTTTGCGTTGGCGGCATTGTCTCTTCACAAGGTTGGGCGAGTGATTGAAGTAGGATTGCAAATCGCTTCGGTTGCTTATGGCGCCCTGCTGGGAGTTTTCCTGTTGGGAGTACTAACACGGCGCGCCAACCAGAACGGGGTCATGATAGGGATGTTGTGCGGCTTTGCCGCCGAGCTCTACATCTGGCTCGGGACACGAGTTCCGTGGACGTGGTACGTTGCCATCGGCACGATAATTACATTTTCGGGTGGATACATCGCAAGTATGGTGTTTTCGGAGTCGATCAAAAAAGCTGAATGACTACTCTTCAAACTGCAACATCAGATCGTCCGCAACTGGCTCGCGACCTCGATGTGCGCCACGCCACCGCAATCGTGGTGGGCACGATCATTGGCAGTGGAATTTTTCTCGTCCCCGCGGAAATGATGCAGGCGGTGGGCTCCGCGCGGCTAGTTTATTTGGCGTGGATCGTCGGCGGCATGCTCTCATTTTTTGGCGCCCTTACCTACGCGGAGCTGGGCGCCATGAAGCCCCAGGCAGGAGGAGAGTATGTTTACATCCGCGATGCCTATGGTCCGCTCGCAGGATTCCTCTACGGCTGGACTTGGTTTGTAATCGCCAAACCTGCTTCGATCGCGACGATCACCACCGGATTGGTACGCATTCTGGAGACGTTTTCAATCTTCGGATTCTTGAAGAATCAACTTATCAGCACGCCCTTCTCCATCACTTACGGACAAATCGCCGCTATCGCAGCTACGCTGGTGATATCCGTCCTCAATTACGTAGGAGTCCGGAGAGCGGGCCACTTCCAACTCATTTTTACCGTGCTGAAGGTCGCGATCATCCTCGCAATTGTCTTCATCGGCTTTAGTTACAGCGGCGGCAACTGGAGTCATTTCAGCCAGTCCTACGCGGGCGCGAAGGGTAGCATTGCAGGTTTTATGGCCGCGCTGGTTGCGGCTCTCTGGGCGTACGACGGGTGGAATGACGTCAACATGGTAGCGGGCGAAATTCGCAAACCTGAGCGCAGTATTCCGGTCGCTCTTATTCTCGGAGTAGCGACAGTCGGCGCGCTCTACATGCTACTGAACGCTGCCGTCCAATATGTGTTGCCGGCGGATGCGATCGCCGGTGCCCGGCGTCCCGCATCGGATGCTATAGCGCTGGTGCTGGGGACGGCGGGCGCCAGCATCGTTTCCGCCGGCATGGCTCTGTCAATGCTGGTTACGTTGAATGGCACGATCCTGAGCGGTGCGCGAGTTCCCTTCGCGATGTCGCGAGACAGATATTTTTTCGCGAAGCTCGCGGCAGTGCACCCGCGGTTTCACACCCCATCAGCCGCTATCGCCGTACAGGCAAGCTTGGCGGTCTTGTTGCTGCTGGTTGGAGGAAGCTTTCGGCAGTTTTTTTCTCTGGCGATCTTCGCTGAATGGCTTTTCTACATGATCGCCGGCAGCACCATATTTGTTTTTCGTCAGCGCGAACCGCAGGCCGTTCGCCCCTACCGCGTTTTCTTATATCCCTTTGTTCCAGCGCTTTTTGTGGTTGCGTCGAGCGTGTTGCTTTATTACACATTTACCAACAACCTTCGAAATTCCGCCGCCGGCAGCTTGGCAATTCTTGCGGGAGTTCCGGTGTTCTACGTTTTCGCCCACCGTCGCAAAGCTTCTATTTAATTTCGATTTGTTCATAGGAACTCCCTAGCCTATCCGCATTAGAACCAGAGGAGATTACCTAAGTACAACGGCATCGGACACGTTTACCCACTGTCCTATCTCCCGTAGTTTATAGCTCTGCCCGTGAATCTCCCCAGACCTCGGGTTCCGTACTGGAGCTGATGGATTGTTATGTCTGACGACTTTGAGTTTGGACTAATCCCGGAACGCAGGATGGATTGGCGAACCCTGGCGGCGAGCTATGGCTTGCAGGTCGTATTCATTCTGTTTCTGATCGTTGCTGGACTTTTGTGGCCTGAGAAGATGCCACTGCGCCGCAAATATACAGTGACGGAACTCGTCCCACGTCCGGTTTTGCGGGTGAAGCATCACGTAACCAGAGAGCCGCAAAAGAAATTGATAGTGGCGAAGTTGCTGCCGCCTGTGAGATTTGAGTCGCCGCGATTGGTGGTTCCTAAGGACTTGATTCGCAAAAAGAAAAAGAAGGAGCTGGAGAAAGAGATTGAGGCTCCGAAGTTCGAAGCGAGAAATGAAATGCCGCAGCTTCCGAGAATCAGCGGCGCACTCCCCGCAAGGCTCGTTTACACCGGCTCGTTCGGGAGCTCAGCTATACCCACGCTGAATGCTCCTTCGCAGAAGGTGCAGACCGGAGGATTCGGCGACCCCAACGGACTCAAAGCTCAGGGTAAAGACGCGAGCGGCCTTACTGCCAAACTTGGCGGTTTCGATCTTCCTGAAGGTCAAGGCGTTGGCAACGGTAGCGGCGGTACGCACGGCACAAAAGGAACGATCGCCAGCGCGGGCTTCGGTGATGGCATAGCGCAACCAGGAAGGGGCGACGGTCGTACTGGTGGTCGCGGTGCTCCTCAAATTGCAGGTTTCGCGGCTCAAGAAGTTGCTACTGCAGCCAAGCCCCGGCTATCGGACACCGCATTAAAGACTTCGCCCGTCGAAATTTTGTACAAGCCGAATCCTGCCTACACGCAAGAAGCCCGGCAATTGAAGTTACAAGGCGAAGTGTTATTGGAAGTTATGTTCGGCGCCAACGGACAGTTGCATGTGAATCGCGTAGTTCGTGGCCTCGGACATGGCTTGGATGAAACCGCAACTGCGGCAGCCGACAAAATCAAATTTAAACCGGCGGAACACAACGGATCGGCCGTGGATTCCACCGCCGTCGTACACGTGACATTTCAGTTAGCGATGTGAATTAAGAGAGGAAGAGATCATGCGTAAGTCGAAGTGGATATTCTCCGCAGTTCTAGTGGGCGCGATCAGCGCGACAGCGCAGCAGGTCGCCCCGACGGCCATCGTCGTCACCGCGCCCGCTGCAGTCGCGAACCAGCCAGTCCAGCCGGACGCGGCAGAACTGGCTCCCGTCACCACCATGGACCAGGTGGTGGACCGCAGCATTCTGCGTGAGCACGCTTTAATCAAGATGCTGAGCACGCGCACTCCGCTGGTAGAAACCTACCTGCAGGATCTGGCTCCCGATCAACAACTTGGATCCACGCCAAAGGGCGATCACTATTTTCTTGGACGCATGGACCTGGGTGAGACGGTGGACCGTCGCGACTACATGACTAAGGACTCCAGCTTACGCAAGACCCTGTTGGGCGGCGTTGGCAAGCTGTTCAAGCTTGAATACAATCCCATGGGTTTTTCCTGGATGATTTTCGCCGACCGGGAAGAGTTTGATCGTAAGCATTACGACTTCAAATACATCCATCGTGAATTTCTGGGCGATGTCCGATGCCTGGTGTTCGACGTGACTCCGCAAAAGGACGCCGGGATCAGCCGCTTCCTCGGCCGCATCTGGGTCGAAGATCAGAATTACAACATCGTCCGCCTGAACGGAACCTACGCTCCGCGGCCAAAGAATGCTTTCTATTTCCACATGGACAGCTGGCGTTTAAACCTGATCCCCGGATATTGGGTTCCAACTTACATCTACAGCGAGGAAGGCGATTTTAGTTATCACTCCAAAGACAAGCTGGCCTTCAAAGCCCAGACGCGCATCTGGGGATACGATTTGCAGAAGAATTCCAACAGCTCAGAACTCACACAGCTGAGAGTGGACTCGGTTAAGGACGAAAGCGTCGCGGCCCAGGATGCTTCTCCTCTGGAAGCCCAGCGTCAATGGCAGCAGCAGGCCGAAGACAATGTTCTGGAACGCCTGCAAGAGGCCGGACTGCTGGCTCCGGTGGGACAAGTAGACAGTATTCTGCAGACGGTTGTTAACAATCTGCAAATCACCAACAACATCGAATTGCCGCGACCAGTGCGGGCGCGCGTGTTGTTAACCTCTCCCCTGGAAACCTTCAGCGTGGGCAACACAATCGTCATTAGCCGTGGCCTGATTGATGTGCTTCCTGATGAAGCAAGCCTAGCCGCGATTCTTTCTCACGAATTGGCTCACATCGTTCTGGGACACAATCTGGGTAGTAAGTTTGCTTTCAACGATCGCATGCTATTCACCGACGAATCCACCTATAAGAATTTTGGATTCCGTCACAACCCCGAAGAAGAGACCGCAGCGGACGCCAAGGCGATCTTGCTTTTGAAGAATTCTCCGTATTCAGGGAAACTGGATACCGCAAGCTTGTTCCTGAAAGTTCTCAACACGCGCGCCTCTCACTTGCCTGCTCTGTTGACTGCGCACTTGGGCAATCGCTTGACTGACGACAAGGGTAACCTGACTCGTCTGAGTGCTCTGGAGTCTTCCGGACCTTCGCTCGACGCAGCCAAGCTCGATCAGATAGCCGCGCTGCCCTTAGGCGGACGAGTCAAGCTCAACGCGTGGGACGATCACGTTGAAATGGTGAAGTCGGCGCCCGTCGCGATCACATCAGCGCGCGACAAGATGCCATTCGAAGTAACTCCGTTTTATCCCCGACTTTCGCGCTTCGCCAGCGAAGAAAGTGCAGGCACTCCGACGACAGCGGACAATACCCAACGCAGCAACTAAGAACGGTAAGCTTCACCACGAGTTGCAGTAAGCGCAGGCCGGAACCGGATACCCTCCGGCTTCTGGCCTTCGTATTTTGTGGTGTTGTTGACTAGTTCGACCTTTTGCTTTTGCCGGGCACGGCGGCGGGATTCTCGTGCGTACGTTCGCGGAAGGCGCCTTTCATTCCTGACGCCATTGCAACGCTCGCCTCACCAAACTTATCCCGCAGACGGTCCGCAGCGGAGAGCGCCTGCTGCCAGCGCTCGCGTCGTCCATCCTCCAGCAAATCTCCCTGGCCGGCGGCCGTCTCGAAAGAAGAGACATGCACGCCCAGCAAGCGCACCTGGGTTCCTGAGCGCCAGTTCTTACGGAAAAGCGTTCTCACGGCCTCGAAGATTTCTGTATCTAAGTGGGTGGGAGCACTGACAGTATGAGCGCGAGTGATGGTCGTAAAATCCTTGTAGCGCAGTTTCAACTGAATAGTGCGCGCGTAGAAGTCGCTTTCCCGCAGTCGGCGCCCAACCATCTCCGAAAGTCGCATTAGAGTGGATTCGATCTGTTCCTGATTGGCGGTGTCGTCGTTGTAAGTATGTTCGTGGCTGATGGATTTCGGATCTGCGTCTTCCCCTACGTCGCTGTCGAACCAGCCTCCTGCATCTTCGCCGCGTGCCTTCCCCGCCAGAGCCAATCCCCACTTGCCGAAATGCTTCGCAAGAAAGGGCTCGTCGAATTTTCTCAAGTCTCCGACCCTGGAAATTCCCAGCTTCAAAAGATTCTGCTCGGTTACTTTTCCTACGCCCGGAATGTCACGCACATCGAGCGGCGCTAAAAAGTTTGCTTCTTGTCCGGGAACCACCCAGAGCACGCCGTGAGGCTTGGCTTTTGCCGACGATACTTTCGCGATCAGTCGCGAGATTCCAATCCCAATCGAGCAGTTGAGTTGAGTCGCGGACTTCATCTTATTGTGAAGTTTGTGAGCGGCCCGCAGCGGAGGTCCATGCAGACGGTCTGTGCCAGTCATGTCGAGGTAAGCTTCGTCCACCGACGCCATCTCCACCTGCGGAGAAAACGAAGTCAGCACCTGGTAGACTTTTGCGGAATACTCGCGATATCGGTCCGAATGGCCATCCACGAAAATTGCTTGTGGACACATCTTCGCCGCAGTCCGCAGGGGCATCGCGGAATGCACGCCAAACTTGCGGGCTTCGTACGAGGCCGCCGCAACCACTCCGCGCTCGTGGCGCTGGCCGCCGACCACAACTGGCTTGCCCTTTAGCTCAGGATCGAAAAGTTCCTCCACGGAGACGAAGAAGGCGTCCATATCAACGTGGAAGATCGTCCTAGTCATATTTCCATCTCAAACAGACGCGGCATTTTGAGCGTGCAACTGTTTCGCGCGCTCGTACACTCGGACATACTCCTTCGCTGAGTTGCTCCAGGAGAAATCCTTGCCCATACCGCTGCGCATCAATTGCTGCCATGATGATGTCTCGCGATAAGCGCGCAGCGCCTCTTTAATTGTCAGCAGCAACGATTCGCCCACGTACTCGGTAAACTTGAAGCCTGTTCCCTTGCCGGTGCGGGGTTCCCATGCCTCGATGGTGTCGTCCAGGCCCCCGGTGGCGCGTACCACGGGTACCGTTCCGTATTTCAGACTGTAAATCTGATTAAGTCCGCACGGCTCGTATCGCGACGGCATGAGAAACATATCGCTGCCGGCTTCAACCTTGTGAGCTACTACATTGTCATAGGCGATCTTGACCGCTATTTTCTGAGGAAATTGTTTATTGAGACGAAGAAACATTTCTTCGTATTGGCGATCGCCACTCCCCAAAGCAAGCAGGATCATCTCCTCGCGCGCCAGCCGGTCCATGATCTGTCCGATGAGATCGAATCCCTTTTGAGCGGCAAAACGCGACACAATTCCGATCAATGGCGTCTTCAAATCAGCGCTGGGAATACCGAATGTTGCTAGCAGGTCTTGTTTGCATTTCAACTTGCCTGACAAGTCTTGAGGAGAATAGTTGGAAGCAATAACCTTGTCTTTTTCCGGACTCCATTGCTCATAGTCCACTCCATTCACAATTCCAGCGACCGTGGAGGTTCGATTGCGCAGCACGCCCTCTAGTCCAAAGCCGTATTCGGTCGTTTGAATTTCCTGACTATATTTGCGGCTTACCGTGGTGACAAAATCCGCAGACACGAGCGCGCCCTTGAGGAAATTGATCTGTCCGAAAAACTCCATCTTGGAAATCGTGAACAGATCCCACGGCAAACCAAGTAACGGCAGCGTCTCTGGCGGAAACACTCCCTGGTATCCCATGTTGTGAATCGTGAATACGGTGGCGGCATCGCGAAAAGCCGGATCTGCCGCGTATTGCGTCCGCAGCAAAACCGGGACGAGTGCCGCCTGCCAGTCGTGGCAATGAAAAATTTGCGGTACGCCTACAATTTTAGAGGTCTCAAGCACCGCCCGCGAAAATAGCGCGAAGCGCTCGGCATTATCGGGATAGTCTCCGGCGGGAGTACCGTAGAGTCCGTCGCGATCGAAAAATGGCGGATACTCGACAAAATAGACTTGGACGCCTGACTGTTTTCCAGTCGTGACAACAGAACAAAAGCGATAGCGATCGTCGAAAGGCACGGTAATGCTGCTAATGATGGTCTGCGGATTGTTCAGTCTCGTCTGGCGGTATCGTGGCAGAAAGACGCTAACTTCGTGGCCGGCCGCGGCCAATGCCTGAGGCAGGGCACCGATCACATCGCCTAATCCGCCAGTTTTCGAGTACGGCACGCCTTCCGCAGCCACGAATGCGATGTGCATTTAAGAAGAAGTCCTCCGAATGGTGATTTTCTAAACGCTGCGCGGCGATTCGCGGACGCACGTTATCATAGAAGATTGGGACTGGTGAAGACCAGCGCACACTGGACGCTCTATGCGTTTATTTGCGCCAATTGGATGTGACAAGAGAGAGGGTAAACGTGCCGAAAGTTTCCGCTGAGCGCCCCAACAAGTCAAAACCAAAGCTTGGACAACATTTCCTGGTGGACGACTCTGCTGCGATGCGAATTGTCGAGGCGATGGGAAACCTATCGCAAAGCACGGTGCTTGAAATCGGACCCGGGCGCGGCGCACTGACTTCCCTTCTGGCGCGGCGCGCACGGCGGCTCATGGCCGTCGAAACTGATCGCGTGCTGTCCGCGCAATTGCGCATGAATTTTGCGCTCGTGCCGAATGTAGAAATCATTGAAGGCGACATTCTCGCGATAGACTTCAATACCCTTTTCGGACCGAAACCTGGAAGCACACGCTCTGGTATTGATCAGCATCCTGAACCCGCGCGCGTCGTGGGAAATATTCCTTACTTTATTACCTCCGACATTCTTCTCCGCCTGTTCGAATACCGCCGCTATATAGAAAGCATTGTCTTGATGGTGCAGCGTGAGGTCGCCGATCGCCTGGCCGCTAAGCCCGGCAAGAGCGAGTACGGATTGCTTTCGGCCACCGCACAGCTCTATTCCCGCGTGGAAAACCTGTTTACGCTGCCGCCGGATTCATTTTCACCGCCTCCGAAAGTACACTCCAGCGTCGTGCGTCTCACGATTGAATCGCGGCTGGAGTCCTTGCACGTCGAAGAAAAGGGGTTCATTGATTTCCTTAAGTTGTCCTTTGGACAGAAGAGAAAAAACCTCTCCAACAACTTGAAGCCGGTGTACGACTCGAAAATTTTGCGTGCGGCTTTAGAAAAGGCCCGCGTCAAAGGTACAGAACGCGCGGAAGCCTTGTCGCTCGAAAAAAGCGCTGCGTTGTTCCGTGCACTATCGCCGGCTAGTGGTCAGTAATTAGAATCATGGCTGCTCACGTTCGCGAACCCGCAGTTGCCGGACGTTTTTATTCAGCAGAGCCCGCCACCTTGCGGACCGAGGTTCGATCTCACCTATCTAGCGATACCGTCTCCGAAGAATTGAAGATTCCGGCGCTGGGGTGCATCGTGCCTCATGCTGGATATATGTACTCGGGAGCGGTCGCCGGCGCCGTGTACTCGCGGTTGAATGTGCCGCAACGCTGCGTCGTGCTATGTCCCAATCACACCGGGCTTGGACACCCGCTTGCAATCGTGAGCGAAGGAAGCTGGAATATGCCGCTCGGCGCGGTTTCCATTGATTCTAGTTTAGCGGCTGAAATCAAACTTTCGTTTCCAGATTTAACCGAGGACACTGAATCGCAGCGCAAAGAACACGCAACTGAAGTCCAATTACCGTTCTTGAAGATGCAGCGGCCTAATTTTTGTTTCGTACCTATCACCCTCGGCACTGGCCGGTTCAAACTTCTGGAAAAACTGGGTCGCGCGCTTGGCGGGGTGCTGAACAAACATCAGGAGAGAATTCTGATCATCGCGTCCAGCGATATGAATCACTACGAGAACGAGGGCGTCACTCGGCTGAAGGACCATAAAGCTGTGGAGAAGATTCTGGAACTAGACGCGCGTGGACTCTTCGACATAATCAGGAATGAAGAAATCAGCATGTGCGGATTTGGTCCGGCGATCGTCATGCTCACGGCTGCCAAGCTCTTAGGCGCAAAGCACGCCGAATTAGTGCATTATGCTACATCCGGTGATGTCTCAGGGGATCACGAGATGGTCGTTGGATACGCGGGCATTGCGGTTTGGTGAGCAAAAAGAAGCGGCACAGAGGCCGCTTGAAATCCCTATTCAGTTTTTCGTGTGGTTTTTAGTGTCGCACTACTCCGCCCGAAGAATGGACCGTGGGCGAAGGAGCAGGAGGTGCCGGCGCCGCGCTGATGTGATAAGAGGGTCGAGAAACGGGGCGCCCACCCTCGAAAGAAGCACGCGATTGTGGCATGGGTCTTTCAATTGGAGCAGCGTGAATTCTGGTCGCAACAGATCCGGATTGCGCTACTGACTGTGAGACTTTTGCCGGATTTTTAATCGCTCCACGAGGAACGCCCAAGCCAGCTGAATCATTGCGAATGACCAACTTGTTCGCTGAACGGCCCGATAAAACCGGCAGTGGGCCACGATTTACAGCCACTGTTTTAATGCCGCCTGACGGGGGCTGCGGCGCAACGAACTGGCGCGGCGGATTCACGATTCGCGGTATTGTATTCAATCCCACCCAAGTGCCACCCGGTTGCCAGGCCCATCCGTAGGTAGGAATAAAGACCCAGCTACCGTAATGATATGGCGTCCATCCCCAAGGATAGCTAGAGACCCATCCGAATCCCGTTCCGGAATTGAAAGCCCACGCCCCATTCATGAAAGGGTCCCATCCCGCACTGGCAAAATAAGGCTGCCAAAGAGTTCCATATCCCGGGGCGCTAAAGAAATTTCCGTAATAGTTCAGGTCGGCCACGCCATACGTGTACGGGGAGTAGGCATTCGAAGCGCTCGTGTTATAGCGTTCGTGATACTGCTGCTGTTGCTTGTCCCATGCGTCGTAGGGATCAGGCTCAAGATTCTTCGCGACTGTCGCGTGATCGTTGTTCAGGACATCAAAAACAGCAGTACGGTTCTTGCCAACTGTCACCGTTCCCGACGGTCCTTGCACCTCAACGTCACCTTTGAAAACCGCAACTGTTATACCGTCTGTCGCCGTCTCGATGCGCAGATGCGCTGGGCGGTTAAGAGCAAGCTTCTCGTGGCCGAAATTTAGTGTGAGCTCATCATTCTTTGCAGCGGCAAAATTCACATAAAGTGTGCCGGACTGTAAATTCACCCCGGAAACCCTGCTGCCTGAGTCCCGTAGCGAGAGTTCGGGAAAATCAACAATCGTGTCTGGGGCAAGACGCAGAGTACTGCCATCCTCAAATTCGATTTCCGCGCGGCCATCGCTCTGGGAGCGAAGTTTCACCCCTTGAGTGATGGGAAGGTTCAACACGGCTTTCTCATATCCAGCACCAGTGTTGCGATTGACCTGGACCGACCCTTCCACTGTACTCAAGCGCACGATGCGTACTTGAGAATCAGCGAAAGCGGCCAGAACGGAGCACGTAGAAAAAACCACTGCGAGGAGCGACGTTTTCAATTTTGACTTGGGCATAAAACCCTCGGGGGTGCTTCTCTCTAGAGTATTAGAACACTTTCGGAAGCTCTTCGTTGCCCACAATCGAGAGGATAGTGCGTCTTCGCTTACAAGTCATTTTGCAGCCTCTGCCATCAAACGGCCAGCCCGTGCGCGGGAAACGTTGATCAGGGAGGGGTCATTGGCGATTTTCTGTAGGATTGATGCAATCGCCTGCAAGTCTTGCAGGTCGCCTTCTTTCTGCATCATTTCCATGCGCTTCAGTTCCGCCTCCAAAGCGAGCTTCTGATAGCGATAGTCGAAGTCGAGCCGTCGGCCAGATTCCAGGGTAGTTGAGAGCCGTTGGAAGACGCCGGTGAGCATTTGCACCGCCGGAATAGCCGAGTAGTTATAGGTCGCCTTGGTATTTCTGGCACCGTCTTTGTAAGTCAGAATTTTAGTCCCGGTAAAGGCGATCTTTTCCTTTCCGGAATCAAGGGTCTTCGCGAAATATCCCGCCTTGCTTGCCAGCTCGAAGACGCGATCACGAGTCCCATTTGAAAGCTGGAAATCCAAATGAAATGGCTCGGCTGCGGCGTCCTCGGAAGCCTGGTCTGGCTTGCTGTCATACGTGGACTTGCCATCGGATGAAACCGAGAAGAAGAAATGGGCGGGATCGGCGCCGGGAAAATCCACGTTGAAAGTAACGGTGGCCGGCGGATCAGTTTCGCCAAGGAGTGGAGAACAGAACAAGAGAATCAACGCCAAGTATAAGCAGTAATGCCAACCGCGAGAGGAGAGCATTCTTAACTCCCGCTCGCCGTCGCGCGCTGCTTTTCGAGCGTAGCCGATGTATGCAGGTGGCAAATGGCGATGGCGAGGGCGTCCGCAGCGTCGGGAGGTTGCGGCACTTCCGCCAATCGAAGCAGCATGGTCACCATATGCTGCACCTGATGTTTTTCGGCCCTGCCATATCCAACAACAGCTGATTTTATCGTCAGGGGGGCGTACTCGGAAACTTGCAATCCCGCGCTCGACGCCGCCAGCATAGCTACTCCCCGTACCTGACCCAGCTTCAGCGCCGACTTTACATTCAGCGCATAGAAGACATCTTCAATGGCAACGTTGTCGGGATGATGTTCGCGAATGATTGCGCCCAGACGCTCAAAAATAGTGGCGAGGCGGGTAGGCAGCGACTCGCGGGGTGACAATTTCACCGCTCCGCAACAAAGACACGAGAGTTGATTGTCGGAGTTCAGCTCAACGACGCCGTATCCCGTGTATTCCGTCCCACAATCAATGCCCAAGACCCGCATGTGAGAGCAGTGTACCTCAGCAACACTTGGGCCGGCGTGCCTTCGCGAGTTCGTTTTCGCGACGAAAAACGGCGTAAGCTTTGCAGGATGGAGTCATTTGGTTACGGGCTAAGAATCGTGAGTAGGCGGTTTCGTCGAAGATCTCGCGGAGAACGGCTGCGAAGACTCGGCCGATCATACGAAATTGATGGCCTAAGTTGCGTGAGGCTTGTCTCATCCTTGCTCCTCGCTAGCGAACCGAGTCGCTATGAATGCCGATTCCTTCACTACCGCGGGTTTACGTCCCGAGAGAACACGAAACCACTCCATCGCTGATTCGATCACAATCAAAGTCACCATCAGTATCAAAGCTGCGGTCACTGCAGCGTCTAAACGATCATTAAAAATTAAACGGGCATTGGGTGACGCCGCCGCTAATTGCCTGGCATGAGCCAGGAATCCGATACGTGGATTAGGATCGAAGATCTTGTACCAGGAAGCAGAAAATGTTATTGCAACCAGCCATGCGAGCGGGACAAAAGTTATGGTTGCGTAACGGACCTTGCCAGACTTGATAATTATTGTGGTGGCTACACAAAGAGCGACGGTCGCCAGCAACTGATTTGAGATTCCGAATAGCGGCCACAAGGAATTAATTCCGCCCATCGGATCCTTTACTCCCTGCCACAAAAAGTAACCCCACGCGGAAACGATCATGGCGCTGGTCAGCAGAATGGACGGATACCAACTGGTGCGGCCGAGCGGTTTCCAGATGTGTCCAAGAGCATCCTGCAACATAAATCGTCCGACTCGCGTGCCGGCATCGAGGACAGTAAGAATGAAGAGCGCCTCGAACATAATTGCGAAGTGGTACCAGAGCGCCATCAGCGCGCGTCCGCCAAGGCTGTTGGAAAATATCTGCGCCATTCCGACTGCGAATGCGGGAGCGCCTCCGGTGCGGTTGAAGAGTGTCTGCTCGCCGACCGCTTGCGTCAGCAAGTGCATTTCTTCGGAAGTGACTGGAAATCCCCAGCGACTAATGGTCATGGCGGCGGTTTCTGGAGCTTGTCCGACAATCCCAGCAGGACTATTGATCGAGAAATAAACGCCGGGCTGGAGGGTGCATGCGGCAATCATAGCCATAACAGCCACCATGGATTCCGCCAACATTGCGCCATAGCCGACCATGCGAGTTTCCGTTTCCCGCCTGATGAGTTTTGGTGTCGTCCCACTTGCGATTAAGGAATGGAATCCGCTGATCGCGCCACAGGCAATGGTGATGAAGGCAAACGGAAAAATATTTCCAGCAAACACCGGCCCCGAACCGTCAATAAATCGCGTCAGCGAGGGCATATGCAGCGTAGGACGCAGCACCAAGATTCCTACAGCTAAGAGCCCAATGGTTCCGAGCTTCACGAAGGTACTGAGATAATCGCGGGGTGCAAGCAATAACCATACTGGTAGGGCCGAAGCTGCAAATCCATAAAGAATAATTACGATTGCCAAAGCAGGAGCAGTGAAAGTAACCCATGGTGCTAGCGAAGGATTTTGCGAAACCCACTGTCCGCCCCAAATCGCAAGCATCACCAGCACGAAGCCAAGCAGGGACGATTCCAGCACTTTGCCGGGCCGCAGTCTCCGCAAATACCAACCCATGAGCAACGCGATCGGAATTGTCATCGCAATTGTGAATGTGCCCCACGGACTCGACTTCAATGCATTCACGACGACGAGGGCGCACACCCCGAGCAAAATCACCATAATGCCAATCACAGAAACGTAAGCCACAAGTCCGCCAACGCGTCCAATCTCGTCGCGTGCCATCTCTGTGAGAGACTTGCCATCCCGCCGGACCGAAAAAAGCAGAATCACAAAATCCTGCACGCATCCGCCGAACACCGCACCTGCGAGAATCCATAAAGTTCCGGGAAGATATCCAAATTGCGCGGCCAGCACGGGTCCGACGAGTGGACCGGGGCCGGCGATGGCGGCAAAGTGGTGTCCAAAGACAACCCACTTATTTGTGGGGACAAAATCGCGACCGTTTTCCATTCGCTCAGCAGGAGTGGCGCGCGAGGGGTCCAACACCAGGAGTTTTGCGGAAAGGAATTTGCTGTAAAAGCGGTAGCCAAGTGCATAGGAACATAATGCCGCCACCACCAGCCACATGGCGTTTATCTGCTCTCCGCGATGCAGAGCGATGGTCGCCAGTGCGAGCGCTCCCACTGCCGCAATCACGATCCAGATTAGAGAGCGGACTAGTTTTGGCATGGGCTGAGGCGCCGATCAAATAATTCAGAAATATTGATTTGTAACATCGAAAATATTAATCGCATTGCAACTCTTTACTCCCGATTTCGCGAGTGCCGCGCCCCTGATTTTCGCGCAGAAGATGGTAATCTTAGTACTTAATAAACCATAAAACTTTCCGATGTATACGTTGAGGTACTCTTTCGTTTGCCGTCAGGGAAGCATGCGACTCGAAACTAAGGCGACGAAACCCTCAGGAATCAAAATGAATGTCTGACTGGAGCGTGCAATGAAGGTTGGTATTTTGACCGGCGGGGGCGATTGCCCGGGTTTGAACGCGGTGATCAGGGCAGTCGTGCGCAAGGGTTCATATCATTATCAAGATGAATTTTTAGGTTTCATGGAAGGCTGGCGCGGCCTGATGGAAGACAAGACCATGCCGTTGGATTTGGCCGCAGTGGCCGGCATCCTTCCACGCGGAGGGACCATTCTCAGGACCTCGCGGACCAACCCAGCCAAAAAGGAAAACGGTCTGGATACGTGCATCGCGACTTTAAGAAAGCACGGCGTCGAAGCGCTGGTCGCAATCGGTGGCGATGACACTTTATCGGTGGCTAAAAAGCTTTACGAAAAGGGCGTGCACGTAGTTGGAGTTCCCAAAACTATTGACAACGATCTTGCCGGCACCGATTACACCTTCGGATTCGATACTGCCGTCAACATCGCCACCGAAGCCATTGATCGCGTGCATACCACCGCCGAGGCCCACAATCGCGTGATGGTGGTTGAGGTGATGGGCCGCGATGCAGGCTGGATTGCGATCCATAGCGGTGTAGCTGGCGGTGCCGATGTAATTTTGATTCCCGAGCAGCCTTTCGATATCGAGAGAGTGTCCGAAACCATACGCCAGCGCCATGCGACCGGACGCTATTTCAGCATCGTGGTAGTGGCCGAAGGAGCTAAATTCGCCGGCAATAACAACGCCAGCCCGGAATCCAACGTTTTGCAAGACCAGGGTAAAGACGAATTTGGTCACGCGCGATTGGGCGGCATCGGCAACACTCTGGCCCACGAGATCGAGCACCGAACCGGTTTCGAAGCCCGCACGGTGGTGTTGGGACACATTCAGCGCGGCGGTTCTCCCAGTGCATTCGACCGCATGCTGGCAACACGCTATGGACTCACGGCAATAGATATGGTCCACGAGGGTAAGTACGGATTCATGGCTGCGCTAAGGGGAAACAAACTGATTTCGATCCCGCTGGCGGAGGCCTTGGCTAAAAATCGTACCGTGGATCAGGAGATCATCAACGTCGCCGACGGCATCCTGGCGACGCTGACGGATGACAGAGCCGTGGTGGGAAATTAGTATTGCGGCTGCGGCAACCTCGGGATGCTCAAATACCCGGCCAGGATATATTCATGTCCGCGACGTGAAATGCACTGAATATGTCACGGGCCTTCATTCCAGCAATTGAACTTATATTGCTCGTCGGCGCGCTAGGGCTGATTTATATCGCGCAGCGAAAGCCAGAACGTCTTTTGCGCGAGACTTCCGGCTTTCTTTTTGTAGAGCGCGCCCTGGGGACAGTCGCGCGTAAAAAGATACTTTCCGCGTTTGTGGTCGGAGTTTTGGTTTTCGCTTTGCGTGCGGCGCTAATCCCCGTGTTGGGAATTCCGGAACCTGCCGCGCATGATGAATTCAGTCATCTTCTGGCGGCTGATACGTTCGCACATGGACGCCTCACAAATCCTCCTCACCCAATGTGGAAGCATTTCGAGACCTTTCACATCATTTTCCATCCTACTTACATGTCAATGTATCCGCCCGCGCAAGGCCTGTTTCTGGCTGCGGGCAAGGCCGTCGCCGGACAACCCTGGCTTGGAGTATTGCTCAGCACCTCGCTGTCGTGCGCGGCCGTGTGTTGGATGCTGCAGGGTTGGCTACCTCCGGGATGGGCGCTTTTCGGCTCGATGCTAATGGTCTTGCAGCTGGGGATTTTCAGTTACTGGATGAACAGCTATTTCGGAGGATCGGTCTCTGCCTTGGGCGGAGCATTGGTTTTCGGTGCTGTTCCGCGTCTTCGGCGAGCGACGAATCTTAGTGGCGCTGTTGCGCTCGGGGTGGGGTTAGCAATTCTCGCGAACAGTCGTCCCTATGAAGGATTTGTTTTCGGTCTTGCTTCGGTGGCCGCGCTAATTTGGTCGAGAGTCATTGAAGGGCGTACGAAAGCGCACTCTGCGGAAAAGCATTCAGCTACGAAAGGTCACAATTCCATTCTGTACTTGCGCCGGGTCATCCTGCCGCTTGCGATCATCGCCGGAATCGCATTCCTTGCGACTAGATGTTTCTACCAGCGTGTCAACGGCAGTCCCTTTCGATTGACTTATGAAGTCAACCGTTCGCAATACGCGATGGCCCCATATTTCTTTTGGCAAACACCACGTTCAGAGCCCGCCTACCGCCATGCCCTGATGCGCAAGTTTTATGAAGAAGAGTTGCGCGGATTCGAAGAAAATCGCACTCTCTCCGGATTTCTTACGGGCACAGCGGATAAGGTTTGGTCCTGCTGGCTGTTTTACCTCGGTCCCATCTTCACCATTCCTCTGATTTCGTTCTTCTATTGCGCGCGCGATCGCCGTATGCGCGCTCCGATGATAGTCGGCTCTGTCTTGCTTGGCGCTCTCGCGATAGAAAGTTGGGTATTGCCTCACTATTTCGCGCCCGCGGCCGGATTGCTGTTTCTGATCGTGACTCAGTGCATGCGTCATCTGTCGAAATGGACGTGGCATAAGCGACCCGTGGGTTTGGCATTGGTGCGCGCTATTCCCATGATTGCTATCGCTACGCTAGTGTTGCGAGTGATTGCGATTCCAATGCATGCTCATATTGAACCCGCCTGGCCTCGTGGAAATTTGGATCGTGCTCAAGTATTGCGTTGTCTTGAACAAATGCCTGGAAAGCATTTGGTGCTTGTCCGTTACGACGAAACGCACAGCATTCATTTGGAATGGGTTTACAACGCCGCTGACATTGATGGTTCGAAAGTGGTGTGGGCGCGAGATATGGGAGAGCACGACAATCAGGAACTGCTGGAATATTATCCGGGTCGGAGAGTCTGGCTGGCGCTTCCGGATGCTCATCCCCCCGCGCTGGAAGCTCTCCCGAAATACTTTCGTGCGAACACTTCACCTTCCGCGACGGACTGACTGCACAACCAGCACCGTCGAAAGCAGAGCAATCACGGAGATGATCGTCAACGACGAAAGGCACAAAATGCACCAAGTTGCCAGCACGTAGGCTTCGATATAGGTAAGGTAGAGAGCGAAGCTCAGTCCAGGTAACGATGTGATCAGGAGAACAACTGGAGTTTCCGCTTTGGTTCGATAAAAAGTCGCGAGCCCCAATAGCGTCAGATATCCCAGTATGCCGACGAGCGCTACCGGCACCTTGGAGACAACTGAGTAAGTGCTGCGATTCACAATGTCGCAGTTGAATTTGTCGCCAAAATCGCAGTAGGACGATGCCGCCGTGCCGTAGTGATGGTACAGCGAAATTGAGGACACCACCAGTCCGCAAGCCGACAGCAACGCGATCGCGAACAGGATTTCCCGCGAGCGCGAAGTCATGGAAGAGTGCATCCGGTTTTTTCACTGAACGCGGATAGAGGCAAGGTGCCCTGCGTGCGGGTTCCGTCGGCAAATTGCCACGTGGGAAACTGCTTTACGTTGGCCTGCACGCAACTCGGTTCTTCGTCGCGCGAGCCCTTGATGCCGCACTCGATGTAAGGAATGTATTGGAATGCCGAACCAAACAGTTCTTTTTGTTCCGCGCAATGCGTGCACCAGTAGAGTCCGTACATTTTTACGTTTTTTGATTGCAAACATTTTGCGAAGCCGTCGAGCTGCCTGGTGCGCTTGTGAGCGCCCAAAAAATAAGCAGCGCCAAGAGCCACAATTACGAGAATGACGGTCAACAGCCGTCGCATTCGTCGTCGAGAATTCGGCGGCTGCTCTCTCGGCTGGGAAACTTTTTGCTCTTCCTGCATAACAAAAAGGGACCTTCTATACCACCACATTCAGGGCTGAAGGCAGGACATCCAGCGTCTGGCAATGGACAGTCAACACTTCGCCATCCACCATCACGTCTACGGGCTTATCAAGATAGAAATCAATTCTTTTGGCGGGCCGCCGCTCCGCTAACGGATGGTTGACGTGCGTTCCGTCATAGAGAGTCGGCAAATTTCGAATCAACCCGACGCGTCCTATCGGTCCCCAGCGAACGTATTCCACTAGCCCATCGTCAATTTCTGCATTGGGCGCGATCATCATCGTGCCTCCAGTGTATTTACTGTTGTTGAAAGTTAAGAACAGGCAAGGACGACGATCAATTTGACCATCCTCATCCACTTGTAGTGGAAAAGGCCTTCGCCGAAATCGTGCCAGGCTAACGAAAATGGATGACTGGTATCCAAGTTCACCCCATCCATTGAAACGTCGCGCCCGCATAGTGGCCACGTCCGCCGTAAAACCAACACTCAACAAATTAATGTAATGCAGGGCGCCGTCCCTATGCGTTAGCCTTAAGACATCGCAACGCCGTGAGCGGCGCGCCAGCATTGCCTCGAGGCCAGTTTCCAGTCCGCTTTCGAGCCGTGCCCCCGTGAATTCGCGAAGAAAAGAATTCCCAGTTCCTATGGGCAGAAAAGCGAGCGCTGGACGTTCGCTCTGCAACGCCTCCGGAAAAAGTCCATTCACGATTTCGTAGGATGTCCCGTCGCCGCCGACAGCGATGAAGCGCCTGTAGCCTTTGCGGTAACCATCGCGAGCAAGCTCAGTAGCTTGTGCCGGTTTTGTGGTTTCCATTGAATCAATTTCGATGCCATCAGCACGCAATCGATCGAAAGCGGGGCCGACCAATTTTCGGCCGCGTCCTCCGCCGGCTGCAGGATTGACTATCGCGAGGAATGTCTCGTTCACAATTCGACCGCGGAACCGCGCTGCAAAGTTTTACCGATTTCTTCCGCCAGGACGCTGCGCTTAATTTTCATGGACGCAGTACGGGGGAAATCTCGCTCCCAGAGAATATAGGCTCCCACTCGCTTGAAATCAGGTAGGCGCCGGTTTCTAAACGTAACTTGTTCTTTGATTTCGTCGCTGAATTCCTGGCCCGTCTCTAAACGGAGCACGAGAATCAACATTTCGCGGCCCAGGGTTTTAGCTGGCCAGATATAGTCCGCTGCGAAGACGGCATATTCTTTCACCAGAATACCGTCGAAAACATTCTCGATATCTTCGGGATAGATATTCTTGCCGCCATCCGTCACGATCATGTTTTTCTTGCGGCCCAGCAGTTGCAAGTGACTGTCTCCGTCGAAGCGTCCAAGGTCTCCGGTGAGCAGCCAACCATCCACAATAGTTTGTGCGGTAAGTTCCGGATCGTCGAGATAATGCGACATCACAGTTTTACTGTGCGCGGCAACTTCGCCAACCCCTTCAGAATCGGGGTTTAAAATCCGCAGGTTTACGCCCGGGAGCGGCTTCCCTACGGTGTCAGCCCGGAACGGTTTCAGATCATTCAATGTCAGAACGGTGCTGGCTTCTGTCAGGCCGTATCCGTTGGCGACGGGAATTCCGAGATCGTAGAAGAATTGCAAAGTCGAGGCTTCCATGAAAGCACCCCCAGTAAACATGGCGCGCAACTGCCCTCCGAATGCCTGATGAACCTGCGGGAGCAGGCGGCGGCTGAAGGGGATGTTTGGTTTCCCGCGCGTAAATGTCTTGTTCACGGCGATGAGAACATTCAGGACGGTCCTCTTCAAAGGTGAAAGGGCGGCGAATTTTGCCCTCAATCCACGTTCAAGATTCTTAAGGATCAGCGGTACCAGCGTGACATAAGTGATTTGGTAACGCACGAAAGCATCGCGCACGTACTCGGGACGCAGCGTGCGCAGATGCACTACACACGCTCCGCAGACAAAGGGACCGATAAAGCCAACAGTAAAATCAATCGCGTGATTCGTGGGCAGGATACTCAAATAACGCACGCCCGGCCAGAACGGATATAAGGTTGTGAGCGCTTTACATTGCTCGAGATAATTTTCGTGAGTGAGCACACACCCCTTTGGACGTCCTCCGGTGCCCGAAGAATAAACGATGCAAGCTACGTCTTCGCGCTGCCGTGTGACGAAAACCGGGGCACCCTTGCGACGAAATTCTTCCCAGCGAAAAGCTCCTGTCAAACTCGCCGACGCCGGGGCCTCCGTTACCAGCACGGTTTGTGCTGTGAGTTTTTGGAACTCCGGCGAATTAGCGAGGGCTCGCCAGATATGGTATTCAACAACAAGAAATTTGGCGTTACTATGGGCCAGCAATGCAAGTTGTTCCGCCGCAGTAAGCTTGTAATCCAGTGGAACCAGAACCCCGCCACTAAACAAAACAGCGTACGCAGAAATCAGCCATTTAGACTGATTCGTCATGATGATGGCAGCGTGATCTCCCGCCTGCAAATCGCTATCCTGCAAGGCTCGCGCGAGCGGCAAAGCGCTGTCTCTGAAATCGGAGTAGGTAAGACGGGTCTTCTCGCGATCGCGGTCAGACTCGATCAGACACAGTTCGTTCGGCCAGCGCTCCAGCGCATCTTGCAGCGCCGCACCCAGACAACTGTATTTATCGAGATCGAGCATTAAGCGTCTATTTCAACACACAGCAGCGCCGAATCGAAGAAAACCATTGCCGGAACAATTGTTAATCAGGTGCTCCCCAGTGCGTGTGCCCTTTTGGACAGGGCCGACCTTCCCACGAAGGTGAATCACAATCGAGATTGAATGCGGGCAGACAGCGTGCGGAAATCCGAGATACCCTGTAGTTCATAGTCGGGCAGTTCCACGTTGAAATGGTGCTCCAGACGAGTCAAGAGATCAAGCGCCTGCAGGCTGTCAATGCGGAGGGTCTTAAAAAAATCGTCGTCAGGATTAAGCTTCTCGCGCGGCACCTTGAACTGGGTGGCGGCAAGATTCAGAATTTCGTCCAGCGTCTGATCCAGTGTTCGCATGGGTTGTTAGTTTTCCCTCACGGCAAATAAGGTTGCGCTTCCGTGCTCTCCACGAATTTCCTAAGTCCGGCCTCCACCGCTGGCTGCGCAAACAATTCGCAGAAAAGATCAATCTCGCGCCGCAACTCTTCCACGGGAATCGGTTTGATGAATTTCTTGGCGGCTTTGGCGGTGCTGCGGTCGAATTTTCCCAACTGCTCTGCGGTAACTCTAGCAACCCGCAGCGACTCACCTTCCGCCACCACTTGACTCACCAAACCAACGTGCTGCGCTTTGATGGCATTAAAACTGCGTCCCGTCAGAAGCAAGTCACGAACTACTCCATTACCGAGATCGCGCTTGAGACGGGGAATCCCGCCAAAACCCGGAATCAGCCCCAGCCGCAATTCAGGAAAACAGAAGCGAGCCATCTTGTCAGCAATTATCAAATCACAAACCAGCGCCAACTCGAAGCCGCCGCCGAAAACGACGCCATGCACGGCAGCAATCGTCGTTAGCGCACAGGAATCAATAATATTCAGAACACGGTGAATGCGCTCGAGAAAATCACGCACTCCCTCGACCGCCGCTTTATTCTCCATGGTGCGGCTGCGGTGATAAAGTTCGCGGAGATCGGCACCGGCACAGAAACCGGGCTGCATACTGCTGTAAATGATGAGCGCATGTGCGTCGTCTCCGACGCTTTCGAGCGCGGTTGCAAATCTTTCCAACTCTTCCAGGGTCAATGAACCAATTTCATTGCAAGGTTCGCGATGCATCGCCAACTCGACGATACTATTCTTCAACTCAAACGAGAGCGACTGCCCCTGAAAACTTTTCATGACGCCTGCTTCTGTCCGTACAGCTCCTCAATCTCGCGTTGAAAGTGTCGCGTAATCAGATCGCGTTTCAACTTGCCGTTTGCAGTTAGCAGACCGTTGTCTATGGAAAATGGCTCTTCGCGGACTGAGAAAGCGCGTACCTGTTTGTAATGAGGAAGGTCAGCATTCACCATATCCAGCGCCGCCTGCAATGACTCACGCGTGACTTTGCCAGTTACAATCGCGGACAGATATCCGCGTCCATTGCCTACGACCACGACTTGCTGCACCTCTGGCAAGCTCTGCAAAATCTTATCTTCAATCGGTTCAGGAGCAACATTGTGGCCAGAGCCCAAAATAATCAGATTTTTGATGCGACCAGCAATGCGCCAGTTTCCAGATGAGTCAACTTCCCCCTGATCGCCGGTTTGAAACCATCCATCGCGCAATAATTTTGCGGTCTCTTCGGGACGGTTCCAGTATCCCGGGAAAATATTGGGCCCGCGGACAACAATTTCTTCGCCTTCGCCTAATTTCATTTCGATCCCGCTAACAGCAGTACCCACGCGACCCGGCACCACGTGTCGTGGATCATCCATGGTGCAAATCGCTGTCGTTTCGGTCAATCCATAAACCTGCAAAACCGGAATGCGCAGCATGGAGAAATAAAGCTGAGTCTCGATGTTCAGCGGCGCCGAACCGCAGATCAGAGCTCTGAGATTGCCGCCGATCATTTTTTTTCTAATAGTTGGAAAAATCACACTGTTCGCCAAACCCAGCCAAACGGAATCCGCAAAGCTCGACTTAGTCTCATTTTTGCGGATCCACGCGGACTTTGCCCGGCTGTGAATCTTAAGTGCAACGCCGCCAGTTTTCCAAAGCTGTTCGTCCACCGCTTTGCGCATTCGTTCCAGCAATGCCGGGACGTTGAGAAAATAATCAGGAGCCGAATCCCGCATCTCATTCGCCAGCTTGCTCAAGTCTGTATTCATAGTGAGCATGCTCCGGCGAAGCAAGCAGGTCAGCAGCATGATCCACGACCCAGCAAAACAAAATGGCAGGTAATGGAAGACACGGTCCTGTCCAGATTTGTTCTCCATCAAAACATCCAGCCGCGCCGAAGTGCAATTCAACATATGCGTGACGTTGGCGTGGTTGATTATGACGCCCTTCGCCTCGCCCGAGGTGCCGGACGTATAAATAATTGTCGCCGGATCACTTCCTACGAGTGATGGACTACGAGCAGATTCGGATGCACTGGCGTCAGAAGGCTTCTGCCCGGAAATATCTTCCGCCAAATCGCCGAAGATCTCATCCAACAGAGCCTGCGGAGGCGCCTCCGGCCAAACTTTCAGGATTCCATCTCGCAACGCGGCATCACCACAGCAGATCAGCGCGGGAGAGCAATCCTTCATCATGGTCACAAGCTCAGACGGTTCCTGCCGTGCATAGAGCGGAACCACAATTACGCCTTGTGCCATTAATGCGAGATCCGTTGCCACCCAGCGGATGCCGTTGTGCGCAAGCAAAGCGCAGCGTTCGCCCTTTTTTAAACCGCGCTGTAGGATGAACTTTTGTGCTTTGCCGATGAGAGACAGCAATTCCTGCCCGGTCGCGGAGATTGTATTTTCTTCTCGAAGCTCATTCAAAAAGACTGTATCTTCTCCGCTCTCCAGTCGAGAGAATATTCTTGCCAGAAAATTCTCCGTTGCAGGTTCCGACATCAGCTGTATACCTCTGCCAATTGGTGCAACTCGGTACTCATGGGCGGCAGATAGTCTTGCCAGGTAAATTCCCCCATACGCACGGGAAATTCCGGATATCTGCGTTGCACTTCTTCCTCAAAATAGACACCCATGCGGGCCATGATTTTCAAATTTCTAACTACAGTCTTTCCGATTCCCGCAGCAATTTGTTCTCTATCGGTGGCTAACTTTTCGAGCGCGGCCAACAGTCTCGGCTCGAGGTCAGGGTCGTCCACATTCATAAGCAGGTCTCGATGCCCACGCTCGTGCATGAGATTGCGGATGCGCTCATCCATGGTGATGCCCGCGGACGGCACCAGACCCGGCATGGAAGTTACGATTCCGTGATAGCGCGACGACACCATCATTTGGCAGGCACGCAAGATGCTGACCAGTTCGTACATGTTGTAGTCGTCGGAAGTGAGCACGGGAACTCCACCCAGCTTTTCTGCAATGCTGTGTCCCGCACGAGCGTCGAGGCGCTCTGTCGCCACCATAATTACAAAAACGTTGCGCTGTTTGCGAAAGGCGTCCACAGCGTTCGCAATAGAGGTCAAATAATGTTCGTAGGCGCGGTCAACATCTGCCCCGGCATTATGGAAATAAACCGAGCGATAGTGGCTGTCTTTATACGCTCCGGTAGTTTTTCGCAGAGCAAACTTAGCGACCGACGCTTTCACCGGCCACCAGAACGGGTTTATGGGACACACCACGAGAACCGGAGCGCTTCCGTCCCACCCCACATCGCGCAAAACTCTCTTTCCAAATTCCGGCGGATGCGGCTCGAATGTCCACGCGGTATCCGTCCCAAGTTCGGTGGGAATATCCAAATCACGAAGCAATGTGCGCGACTCTTCATTGCGCGTAATTACCAGAGAATTGTGGCAATAGCGAGCGCACATTCTGGAAATGCTGGGATCCATCTGTCCGGCTTCGCCCCCATATCCGATGGAAATCTTGTTTTGCGCCGCCGCGATTCCCAATGAACCGATCATCATCGTGGTTAGCGCGTTGGCGAATTTGCTCTTAAACATCGACCCTTCGCAGGCGATCACACCGTGATGCTTGGGCACCTCTCGAGCTAAGAATGGCGGGAATATGTCTGGCAGATGAACCTGAGCGGTATCGTCAAAATATCCGCGTGTGAAGTCGGAGTTTTGCGTCATTACGCTAAAGGCAACTTTGTCGGCACCCAAAATGTGGCGGGTCTGTCGCAACATTTCTTCCACGCGCACATCCGAACCGGTGTTGCGCGTACCGTTATATCCTGCAAAAAGCAGCTTTAGTTTTTCGCCCGGCTGCCAGGTATTTCCTCTCCCCAGCATCCACTTCGTTTTGGAAGTCTCGATGATGCTACTCACCCAGCTTTCCAGGATCGCGTCCATCATGCCGCGGAGCCTCCCACGGCATCGGGCCACTGCTGGTAGGGATAAGAGAAATTCGTTTGTCGGCTGAAATTCAATAAAGGAAAGCTATATTGCGAAAACGGGATAGGCTTGCGCCCCAACTCGCGGGTCACCCGGGTATTGTCGAACACCGTATTCCAAAGCAAATACGGCATGAAAACTTTCATCAGCGAGGCCCCGTACGCGACCGAACCTTTGCGCTTTGACAGCAAATCCACTATCGCTGAAAAAGGACGCTCCATCGCCGGAATAAAAATCGGGCCGCGCCTTTGTTGGGAAGCCGCCAGCGTATTGGTAAGAGCGCGGAAGGTCTGCGATTCCACTCCCGAAGAAAGATGGTAAGTATCGTAATCCGGATTTTCCTTCTGATGCAGAGTCGCAATCGCATCGGCCACGAAATCCACATTAACGATGTCAATGCGATCTTTGGGACGAAACGGCAAGGCGCGCAATCCCGCGAGGAATACGAAAGCCTTTACCATTTCGAACTGCGTGGTTTCAGCACGCCGGCTATCGCCCAGTACGATGCTGGGCCTGAAAATGGTGATGGGGACATCCGGTAGAAGTTCGCGAATCATGTGCTCGCAAAATTTCTTGGTGCGGGCGTAGGGATCGTAATCGGAACGGTCCCAATCAATTGAGTTATCTTCGGTGACAACTTCGTTATGGCGTTTCCCCGCGACTGCCACCGTGCTCACATGGCTGAACCGTCTCAGGCCATGGTAATGGTGCGAGCGCCGCGCCAACTGCAGTACTTCAAGAGTGCCGCGCAAATTTACGTTCAGGCAGGTTTTCTCGGACTTCCGATTTAGAGACGCGGCACAGTGCAGAATCGAATCGGTCGTGTGCAAGAGCCGGTCATAGTCTTCCTGCCCCAGACCAAAAGACGGAGTGGTTAGATCCCCGCGAAAAATTCTGATGCGCGTCTGGAGATGTTCGTAGAAGCGCGGGAAATCCATGTGCAGTTGCAGCGCCTGCCACAGTCGCACTTCGGCCTCATGCGGATCGCGCGCTCGGATGAGCAGGTTCAGTGAGGCGCCGTGCTGCTCAAGCAAACTGGACGCCGTATGCGCGCCAATGTATCCGGTAGAACCGGTTAGGAATATCGCCACGTGACTCCATTAGTGCCCGTTTTTGCGGTCTCTGTTGCGCTTGCGTTATCCACGCTGGCGACAAGATGCAAATTGCGCGACGGACGAGGCTCCAGCGAGCGGCCTTCGATGAGCGGATAAGTCCACTTGCGAAGAGCGGGAATGTGGATGTTGATCCAATAATCCCACCAGTCGATCGAGCGTGTGTCGTAGGCAAAATCCGCTTTCTCTTCGGCAACCAGAGCGTAGGACAGTTTCTCGACATTCTCCGCTACGAAATCGTGCTCGTTCAAAAGAATGAAAGGCTCAAAAAGTTGGATCAGAGTTTCAACTCGCTCCAAACTTCGCTCGGCACGCGCCAGCGTCTTGCGTAGAGGCAGAGGAGCCATAATTCGCTGAATGGATTTTATTATCAACTTTTGCGCGGGAGCCGACATCCGTTCATAACGCTCCTTCGATACGGGGATCGCATCGAAGCGCAGTCGTAACCAGTATTCCAAGCCTTCCTGCGCACGATAATGTTTTCGATGCGCCAGCGATGTCAGCTCGATAGAGCGCCGCATGTCGCACGGATTCGAAACCGAGGTGGCCAGTTGATATAGCGCGTCATGCCGCCGCTCCATGAGCGCAGCACAGATCAGCGTCATGCCGGCGCACACGGAATCAACGGGAATGATGTCGAGTCGCTTGCGTTCTTTGGACGGAAGCTGCCGGAAGTATGTCCCCAACAGATAGGAAAGCGACGCGGAAGTGTTGATGCCTTCATTCCATCCGACAAATGGCTTCGCCACCGAAGTTTCAACAATTGCCGGCCGCACTACGGCAATCGGCAACGAGCTTCCGTGTTTACAGATGAGCGATTCTGCCAGACTTTTCGTTAGGGTATAAGTATTAGGCCAGCCTAGTTCCAGTGCTCGTTTCTTCCCTGCCTCAGTCAAATATTCGCGCAGCCAGCGAAAGCGGTTTTTACGAACCTGATTTTCCAGCGCTGCGCCTTGCAGATTTTTCGCGGCATGTTCTTTGCCTAGCGCCTGACGGCGAAGCTCTTCGGTTACTTCCGCGCTCGTGGCCTTCGCCTCGGCTTCTCGGACAACCTGATGCAGTGCTTTCCATTCTTCTTCGGCGTCGAAATTTTTTACTCCTGCAGGAGTGTAGTTTGGACGCAGCATTTCCCCGACACGACCATCTCTCGTTCCGGCAACGTAACACGTCGAAAGATGCAGCAGAGCGGCGTGATCGGATTTTCGGATGAACTCCACCACATTCATCGCCGCGTCAACGTTAGTCAGCAACGCGTCCCGCAAATCGGGATTAAAGTCGGTCAGCCCTGAACTGTTAATGACGAGGTCGAGATTTTTGCGCAAGCCATCGAGAACCTCGGACGAGATTCCGAGCTCGGGTTGGCTGACATCCCCTTCAACCACCTCAACGTGATCTCGAATGAATTGCGCAAGATTATTGCCGAAGCGTTCATACAGCGGATCAAAAACTGGGGAATCCTCCAGCATCCGCTCAAAGCGCTGCCTCGCTGGATTCGATTTCTGCCGACGGATCAAAAGGTAAATGCGACCGATCTGCGGGAGATCCATTAGCGTGTTTGCCAACCACACTTTGCCGATGAAACCTGTTACGCCAATCAGCATGACGTGTTTGCCGGCAAAAGCGGTACGCACGGAAAGTGGCTTGCCGCGTCCCTTTTGTCGCAGCGTCTCATCAAAATGAACGATGGGACGTTCCAACGACGGAATTTGCCGCGCCGCTGGAAAAATTGCCGTACAAAGCGCCTCAGCGTTGGCCAATCCAAGATCTTCTGTTAACTCTTCGGAGGACCGCTGGCCGTCTGCGGCACTTCCGGGAAAGATGCCACGCGGGCGAATTACCGGAGAAAGTAGGCGTCCCGTGGCAATGCCGTCTCGAAATTCAAGCCGGTTCGACACCAGCCACTGGATGCCAAGATATTGCGCCAATGGGCGCGTGACGTGATCCAATCCCTGGCTGACCAACACTACTTCTTTGCCCGTACTTGCGAGCAATTTGAGACGCCTGACACCTTCCGCTTTCAGTTGCGGCTTTAGCTTGTACTGAAAATACTCTTCGCCCAGTAGATCGAAGCGGTCCTGACTCACGCCTCGCAAAACGGTATGCACCACGCGAGTGGCGAACACCCGGTCAGCTGCATAAAGAAACGGGCGCAAGGCAGCCATAAGGAAAACCAACCCTCTCCGCATCCAGCGCTCAGTAAAGGTTTGCGAGTTCCAGGTAAAAAAGGCGATCGGACGCATGGTAGCCAAATCAACAAGGCTACCTTCGACGCGCCAATAGACTTTCGCGCCCGAACGAGGATGGGTATTCGATGTTTCCAAACTGTTAATAATCCCGAGACTTCTGTAACACTGGTACTGTCAGCATGGGACGAAGCTCCTTATTGTAAACGACTGGTGGCAAAGGAACGAAGAGGGATGGGGACCCAAAACTCTTAAGGACTTGCCAGGGCGTTTCGACCTGCCTCCCCGAGATTGAGGCGAATGAGGATTTCGGCGACTATCTCCAGGGGCGAATAAGCCACATCGACAACGATTGAAGACATGTCCCCGGAAGGTGTGGTCTGCTGCGGTTCTTCGAGATCTGCGAACTGGCTCACGAGAATGGATTCGCTGGCGAAGTGCCCACGACGCAAGAGCAGTCGATGGAAAATCAGGCCGTAGGAACCTTTGAGATAGACAATCCTCACGCCTTGCGACGCTTCTGCTCCCATTGCCCTTCGGTATGCGCGCTTCAATGCCGAACAGGCGAGAACCACGTTTTCTTTTTCTGATATCCAGCCGGCGATAGCAGCACTGAGGACGTTCAGCCAAGGCTCCCGATCGGTGTAGTCGAGCGGGACGCCGTGGCTCATTTTTTGGACGTTAGCGGGCGGGTGAAAGCTGTCGGCGTCGGCGAATTTCCACCCCAATTTATCGGCCAGCAGGGCACCGATTGTAGTTTTGCCAGCTCCCGTCACGCCCATCACCAGGATGACCATGCACGTCTGCTCGGGAACTATCCGGGACGCTTCGAGGTCAGGACATCAATCTTTTCAATACTGGGAGGCTTCGATAGCAGCTCTGGAGCCTTTGCCATGAGGGCGGCGGCGACCTTTCCAGAGAGATGGGCCTGGCGTCCCGAATCATCGGCGAAGACATCGAAAATTCCAAAAGATGATGGCGCTATACGGATTGCGAACCATGCGATTGTTTGCGGCTCCTGTTGCACCAGCGGCTCAGCACTTTGCAGAAAACTCTCGACTTCTTTCTCTTTGCCGGGCTTTGCGTCCAGCCGCACCCAAAGTCCCACTTTTACTGTTCCCATTTTGCTGTCTCCTTATTTACGTCTCTGCGGTAATAGAGTAATGACTTGGATGCAAATGGCGTTGGCCACGAAGATAGGATTATAGGCCTGTCTCTACGTCCCAAAACATCCACTGAAGCGTCACTCGCGTTCTTGACGCTTGGACTCGAAATAGAGGACACTTGGTTCGGCCGGAAACGGCGTAAAGGAGAAACACGATGAAGAAGCTGATGCTAATGTCATTCGCGATTGCCCTGGTGATGTCCGTCATGGCGTTCGCCCAGGACACGATGAAGTCGGACGATATGAAGCACGACGACATGAAGCACGACAACATGAAGTCGGAAAAGATGTCAAAACATGCGGTCAGCGTCGTAGGTAAGGTTGGAGAAGACGGCAAGACCTTCATCTCCGACAGCGACAGCAAAACCTGGAAGGTAAGCAATCCTGAAGTTTTCAAGGGCCACGAAGGCCATCACGTTCGCGTGCGCGCTCACGTAGATGCTGACAAGGACGAAATTCACGTCACCAAAGTGGCGATGATGAAGATGAAGAAGGGCGACGCAGACGACAAAATGAAATAGCCCTCCCAGCGGAGACGACGCCAGCTTTTTAGGCAGACCTTTACTCCTGAAATGGCGGCTGTCAATCCCCAGATCGTGCTGATTTCATTCCAACCTGCTCATTTGAGAAGGAAAGGAGTGAGAGGTAGCATGTCTCAGTGACGTTTTTCACTGTGTTATTCTGGATTTAGAACATAAACGGCGCAGCCTTCGGGCTGCGCTTTTTTTTCGATAAAGGCCGCCGAATGAAAATTCTTTTGGCTGTAGCGGTTTTGCTGGCGTTTTTTCCTAAGTCGCAGGCGCAAACGACGGAATCCTGCCAACTTTCAGTGGTGGCGGATGGCAGCGTAAAGCTGGATCAATGCGTGCCTGCCCTAACGGCTCCCTTTACTCTCACTGTGGCGGCGCAGTCCGCGGCCTCCGCGGTGCCTCCGCCCCCTCCTCCGCCGACAGCCCCACCGCCAAATTCTTTGGCAGACAACCGGTATTGCGACAAGACAGGGCATTGGATTGGGCCGGTGAGCGAGAATGGAGTGCAGGCGCCGACTTCGTGTTTTTATACGGGTAGCGATGCCTCGCCATCTCCTAATCCACCAACCGTACTCAAAACTACCGACGACTTAACGAAGATGTATATAGCCGCGCGTTGCGGTGACGTGCTGCGACTGGCACCGGGTGCGCAATACAGTCTTCCAGCATTACCGGCCAAACAATGCGACGACGCGCACTGGATCACAATTCGAGCGGATGTCGCGGACGCCGTATTGCCAGCCGAAGGGACACGTATTACTCCATGCGCCATCGGGCTGGCTTCCCTTCCCGCGCGTCCGCCGTATCCTTGTGCCACTCCAGTCAATAACCTGCCTAAAATCGTCAACACGGCTTTGCCAAAGTGGAGCGGCGATCACGTTCGGTTTCTCGGCATCGAGTTCACACGCACTCCCGGATACACGAAGGTCGTGTACGGAGTGGCGCAGATTGTCAACGCCGGTAAGCTGATTTTCGACCGCTGCATCTTTCACGGCGACGCCACCTTCGATACGGTACGGGGCATTCTGCTGGGGGATAATTCGACCAATATCGCGGTGATTGACTCCTATTTCTTCGATTTCCATTGTGAAGCAGTCGGCGTCTGCGGTGACTCCCAAGCCATTTTGGGCGGAATCGGCAACGGCGATCAGGGTCCGTACAAAATTGTGAATGACTATCTGGAAGCCTCGACGGAAAACATTTTATTTGGTGGCGGAGGCGGAAATGCGGCGCCTCATGACATCGAATTCCGGCGCAATCATCTGTTCAAGCCACTGACCTGGATGGCAGGCGCCACGGGATTTGTCGGCGGACCGACGGGCCATCCCTTCATCGTCAAGAATTTATTTGAGTTGAAGAATGGCGAACGCGTGTATGTGGAAGGCGTCATCGGAGAGAACACTTGGGGAGGCTACTCGCAGATTGGAGCTGCCGTATTGCTCACCCCAAAAAATCAAAATACCTCCACTCCCGGGGTCAGCGTATGTCCGACGTGCCTGGTGAGAAATGTAATTATTCACCAATCGCGGTTTTCGCACATGGCGCAATTTTTGCAGGTTGCAGATATTGGCAATAACTTCGGCGCGTACGCCAAAGAGGGACACCACTATTCAATCACGAACGTGGTCTTCGATGACATTCAATACCCTGGCTGTTTTGGCTGCGGGAATTACATTTGGCAGATAAGTAGCGGGAACGATCCCGCGAAAACCGCTTACCTCCACGACCTGACTTTTGATCATTTGACCGCCCTGGTCAACACTGCCAACAGCAGCTGGTTCAGTAGAGGCGGGACCTTGATGATTGGAGCGCCTCCGAGTTTGCCAGCGTCCAACATCAATATTACGAATTCCATAATTCCTATCGGAGCTTATGACGTTTGGTCAACCGGGGGGACGCCGGCAGCGAACTGCTCGGCAGCAACAGCTACCATGCAGACGCCGACCGACAAATTCAACGCCTGCTGGAAGCCCTATACCTTCTCCGGGAACGTTCTCTATGGCACGGGGCGTCCCAGGTTCGATGTGTGGCCGCCTAACAATAAACGTCCGTCTTCTCTGGCGGCGGTTGGGTTCGTGAATGCCGGAACCGGAGTGGGTGGCGACTATCATCTTGCTACTGCTAGCGGCTTTAAGGGTAAGGCGGCGAACAATACTGATCCAGGCGCGGACATTGATTTGGTAAATGCGGCTACGGCGGGAGTGGAGTAGAGGAAAGCAGGTCCCTCGACTTCGCTCGGGATGACGGAGCAGTAAAAAGGCCGCTCAATGAGCGGCCTTTTTATTTATTCGAGTGCGAGTTAGTCGCCGAGAACGGGCTCTCCGGCTTCTACTTCGGGCTTCGCGGTGTTGTCGTTCCCGTTGCCGGGAGCGGATTTCAGGGCGCCGAGCGGAATGAATCCGTTTTCGGCAACCGCTGGTTTTTCCTTCAGTACAACCTCGCGATACAGCGCAGCCATACGGGCATTGTATGCGGGGTCGTTCTTCAGCTTGTCGTTGCTTTCGTAGTCGTTCTTCTGCTTCAGATTACGCGCACGTTGTTTTTCTTCGCGTGCGTTCTTCGCAATCCCCAGCTTATCCAAGTCGTGTTGTTCTTCCAGGGTCACGATTTCATCTTTGAGCACTAATCCGTGCTCGACAGACTCCATCTTGACCTTCTTGCCACCCGCGAAGATTTCGTGGCGTCCATGCTCTTCGTACCACTTGGTGAGCGTGGCGGTCATATGCATCTTCTCGATGATGTTTCTCCAGCCCACGCCCGTGTTGTAGGCGCAGAATGAGATTTCACCTTCCTGCGTGGCGTAAGGAATAATGCACTGCTCGGTGCGGCGGAAGTCGTAATTGAAGAGATCCTGGAACCACATTCCCGCGATGAACAGGAAGTTCCAGCGATCCTGGCGACGCTTCATAACGTCGTCCATGGTGCGGTCCGGACCGACTTTCCCGTAATTCTTGCCAGTGGCATTGAAGTTTTTGTCGAACTTCTTCAACAGATCCATCAGCTTGAAATGGGTCGGAGAATGGAACGGATCGTAATTCTTCATCAAGCATAGCGCCATGCCGACGATGGTGAGGAATTTGCCTCGCGCCGCGTCGTTGACCTTGGCGATGTCCTTGGCGAGCTGATCGCCCTTGAGGAATGCCGTGACAGGAACCGCTTCCTTGGTTTCCTTGTCAATCATCAACGCCATACCCGTGCCGCAGTTGGGATGGCATCCGCAGGAGAGTTGGCCCCAATCATTGTTCTTATCTTCAACGTGCATGAGGTCAGCCCAATCGGAGAAAGTGCTCATGAATGAAATCGGGAACCAGTCGCGGGCAGGTTCGCCCAGTCCGGTCTGAGACTTCACGTCATGCGCGAGATGTGACAGGGTGTAGCGCTGCGCCTCGCGACGATGGTCGGTGACGGCTTCGTCTCGTCCAGTGAAAGATACTGGTTGGAAGGAAAGGAATCCGATCTTCTTGGGATTGTCGAGAGCGAACTTGATGATGCGTCCCACCTGCTCGTTGTTAATTCCGTTCACGATGGTTACGACGGGGACGATCTCCACGCCGGCCTTGTGAAGGTTATCGATAGCTTTTAATTTCACGTCAAAGAGGTTGCCGACCTTGCGGTGAGCATTCGCGGCGTTGCCGATTCCGTCGAACTGGAGATAGGCGTAGCGCATGCCCGCGTCTGCGGCCTGCTGGGCAAACTCAAGACTCTTGGCAAATTCGATTCCGTTGGTTGCTGCCTGCACGCTGTTGTATCCGACCTTGCGAGCGTAGCGAACCGCATCGAGGAAGTAAGGTGAAAGCGTGGGCTCGCCACCGGAGAACTGCACCGACATCTGGCGCCGGGGCTTAATGGTGATGGCGTTATCGAGCATGGTCTTGATGTCGTCCCATCCAAGCTCGTGCACGAAGCCGACCTGGTTGGCGTCCATGAAGCAGGGATCGCACATCATGTTGCAGCGGTTGGTGAGGTCAATTGTCAATACTGAGCCGCGGCCATATTTCACAGTGCTGGTGCCGTGATTGTGGAGCTTCTCGTCGTTGTGGGCGCGAATGTCGCGGCCTGGAAATACGTCTTCCAAGTGCTGCGAGAACTCGGGGTCAATGGACATGACATCTTCAAAATGCCCGTGCTTGGGACAATCCTTGACCATCAGAATCTTGCCGTCGCGCTCGATAATCTGCGCCTTGATCTCGCCGACTTTTTCGTTGACGAGGATTTCCACCGGCAGCTTGCCATCCAAAATCTGCTGACGAATTTCAGGGACACACTTCGGGCATAGCGAGTCAGTGCTGCGAGGCCAGCCGAGCGGTGGTTTCGATTTCTCGTACGACTTCAAAAGAGGCTTATCGGACCACTTTGGCTTGGGAGAAGGGTTCTGCTTGATGGCATTGAGCCGATCAAAAATTACCCACGCGCCTTTCGCGGCAACTGTAACTGCTTTCTCCACATACTTCACTGGCTTATGCATGTATTCTCGCTTTCCACTACTGGGTTCCGGTCTAAACCGCTAGAACCTGAAATGACGCTGCAATCCGCTGTTAACACACTGATAGAGATATAGCTCTGCCCTGGGTAGCGGATGTGATTATGTTATTGAAGGCGTAAGTCTAATACATCCCGAACGCAATGAAAGGGGTAAAAACAGGGTTTAGCGGTATAAATGCGCATTGGACGGAGGCTAAGTTATTGAAAACGAAAGAGGATTGCGGACTGCGAGTTGCCTTGGGGGTTAACAGGGGGTGGCGGGATGGAAATGGTGCGGTCAATCGGGATGACAATAAATCTAAGCGGAACGATTTGTTTCCCAGGTCTCGCGAAAGCGGCGAGACATTGGGGCACTTTGATCTTCAGTTTTAGCTCGATTCCAGTCACGCTCTGTGTCTGAAATACGCTTTCATTATCTTAGCCTTTGCAATTTGCCAAGGCGGTTGAAAATTGTACCTGTGCTTTTTGCTGCCACCGTCTTCTACCGAGAAAAGCATGCTTGTAACGATACTTAGTGGATCGGTATCGTCGATCTCGAACACTCTTATGCCAAGCCAGCCTTGTTTGAATTTCCGCCGAAAGTGGGGTACTTTTGAGTTCTCCCCACAGAGAGACTTGTTCAAGATTTACGTCGTCCAGCTTGTGGTATGGATAGAGTTGGCTTGGAGTGTCGTGGACGAGGATCCAATCCGACAAGTCGCGTAGCAACTCACAAATCTGTAGTTCTCCCGACACATGTATTGAAGGGTTTATGTCGAGGATACTGACAGCCTTCTTCGATATGACGCGCACATTTACAAATAATGTGGTTTCTTCTGCGTTGAGGTCTGTACCGTGAGCAACTTCGAGAACCTCGAACCTCAAGTGGTGCTCAACATCTGCCTCGACGTGAAAACCTGCGACGGCGGGAATTTCTCGCCCATCCAGTTGTCCAACGTACCTAACCCGAATGCCTCCAACCGTCCCAACATCGCGTTCAAATTTGCATAACGTTCCGTATCGGCGATTGTCCCGGTCTTTATATTCGATATTGAATGCAACTTCACTCAGACCTTGCGCACGCATTTCCTCGAATAGGCCGTTGCCGGTAGTGCTAATACCGCGCGATTGTTCGATTGACACATCGAAAAAGCAGTCGCCATCGTCTCTTGTAAATGTAGGCAGTTCCCCATTGAAGATTAGCTGTGACCTGCCGAGCATCACTGTGGGAATGTTTACATCGTAGGCTGGTTCCCCATGATTACTGACGAATAATCCTCGGAAAAATCCTGGCTTCTTGTCGTACTTGACAGGCACCACGAGCGGCCGGGACGTTGAGAGCACAAAGTCATTGGCTTTGGCCAACGGTTCCTGCCTCTTCTCATGCCCATAGGAATTTAGAACAAAGCCGATGGTGATGAGGACTAAGATTCCTGCGAGTGAACTGATCACCCAAAGTGCGATGGTGTGGCTCGGCTTCAGCACTAAATAGAAACCCACAGTCACGGTTACAAGGAAGCCAACGAAAGTTGCCGGCACGAACCAGGGGAACCGAATCTTCGGTGAATTCACAGGGCCGTAGCCGGTGCGCTGTTGGTAGGTCTTGAAGTTGAACCAGCACCCGAGCACCGATGTCAACAACTGACCGGCACTGGCCACAAATGTTAGAACGACCCAAGTATTGCTATCCATGCGCCGAAATTGTACTCCGCTGAGTTATGGATATGCGCTCACAAACCTCATAGGAACACCATGACAGCTCCTTACACTTCCTCTCCATTACTCACCACCCGATACTTATTCAGAACGGCGTCACTGGAGATGACTCCTTCGAGCTTGCGGAAGTCGGCGCGACTTACCACTGGAACAATCGGATGCTGGTAGACGTAGCGGAGAGCCGTCTCCAACAAATGGTCAGGGTGGAGATAGGGCAGGCGACTTGTTGGAAGGGCCGACAGCAGGGTCATTTCGCCCTTGCCTTCATGATCTAGGCGAGCGAGAAGGTCGCGAGTGACGACGGTCCATCCACTGGGATCGAGGCGCACGAGAAAAGTTTCGGAGTGCGATTGTTCGGTGCTTTTATTGGCTTGCTGAACGGTTTCACTGGATTCGAGGATCAGTCCTTCGGGAGACTGCATGGCATCTTCGACGCGTAGAACGCTTTCCTCGCGCTGCTCCTCCATGGAAGGCAGATCGAGGCCATCCTGGCGAGTGAGCAAATCGAAAATCGCCGTGGGCTGAAGGCTGCGCGCGACTACGTAAGCCACCGCATTCGCGATGATGACGGGGAGAATAATGGAATAGTTGCCGCTGACTTCGAGCACCATGAACACCGAAGTCATGGGAGCACGCAAGAAACCCGCGAAGAGCACGCCCATTCCCACCAGCGCGTAGGTGCCGGTCGAGCCTGTGAGATGAGGATTGAAGATTCGCTCGACGTTTCCGACTGCGCCGCCGAGCATGGCGCCGACAAAGAGCGCGGGGGCGAACATGCCTCCGGGGGTGCCGCTCACAAAAGACAGCGTGGTTGCGAGAATCTTCAGCACGGCGAGCAGGGCCAGCATCTTCCAGGTGAACTGATCGTGCATGGCCTGGTCCATGTATTGGTATCCGGCGCCCATGACCTGGGGAGCGCCGAGGTATCCGATAAGACCGATGGCGAGGCCGGCGATGGCGGCTTGGAGATATTGAGTCCAGCCTGGCAGCGAGCGGAGGATTGGACGGAAGTAGGCGATGGCTTTCGCGAAGACGACAGCCGCGAGGCCTCCGGCTAATCCGAGGACGGCGTAGGCGAAGAGTTCAGTGGGCTTGGCGGTGGTGATGGAAGGGATGCGAAACAGCGGCTGCGATCCCAGAAACCAGCGGACAACGACAACGCTGGAAATTGCCGACAGCACTACCGAGCCGAGGATTCCGGCGGTCCAGCGTCCGATAACTTCTTCGATCACGAACAGCACAGCGGAAATGGGAGCGTTGAACGCGGCGGCAAGACCTGCAGCAGCGCCGACTGGGGCAAGCAGGCGCAGCTTTTCGCGGGAGAGCGTCATTCGTCTTCCCAAGGCGGAAGCGAGGGTGGCGCCAATTTGCAGCGAGGGATCTTCGGGTCCCAGCGAGTGTCCCGCGCCGATGGCCAGCGCTGCGGTGATAAATTTTCCAATCGCCGTGCGAATCGGAATGTAGCCATTAAAAATGTACAGCGCAGCCTTGGTCTGATTCACTCCGCTGCCACGCACCTGTGGGAAAATGTGCCGCACCAGAACAGCAACCACGAGGCTGACCAGCACGGGCGCCGCGATCAGTCGAAGACTATGCGGAGCGGGAAGCGGGCCAAGGAGGGCAATGCGAGTCCAATCAATTGCCAGGCGGAAGCAGACGACGGCGAGTCCGGAAAACACTCCGATGAACACGGCGAGGATGAGGAAGAAACGTTCTTCGCGTAAGGAAGTGGTCAGGGAGAAGCGGCGTGTCCACGCCACTCTAGTTTTCGTCACTATTGTTCGACTCCGTAGCGGCCTTGCGCTAAAAGTAAGAGAGCTTTATCAGTGTCGCTGGCGGGGCCACAATTCTTTTCGGCATACTGTTCGATTTGAAGGACAAGATTCATAGCCGAATCGAAGAGATTGTTGCTTCCCTCCGGACGATTGAGGTGCCCAACTTTCGGCTTCATCTGAAGCCACTGAGCCTTTAGAGACGATAAGTCATCGCTCGATGGTGGCGACACCGACGCCGTCAAATCAGTTTTCGTTGGCTCGGCACATTTACGCAAGCGCTCTCCGGCTTGAGCGAACGCCTGCTGCAGACGGCGATTGCGCTCGGCGACAGAGATACGTCTGCTAAATGGGTCGCTACGAACAATCAAGCTGCTGATCTGGAGCTGTTCTGTGACTGACGCATCCTGTGATTTTGCTTTGAGAGCTTCTTGCAGAAAGGTCTCTGCGGTGCGATAGCGTCCCAGGTGAAAAGCGGCGTCGCCAGCGCCCGCCAAGGCGTCAGGATTGTTTCGATCGCGTGACAGGATGGCGTGATATTCCTTCAAAGCATGGTCGTAGTCCTGCGCGTGTGCAAACATTCGTGCCTCCCGCATTTGCAAGGCGAAATCGGGCGGCAGAGTCGCGGCTGTCATGATGAGTTCGGACTGCGCTTGCTGGAAGGCTCCCGCCGTCAGCAGAAAATCAATCAATTCAAATTGTGCATTGCGGCGGTTGAGTTCGGAAGCGGAAGCCCATTCGCCGTAGGTGGCGTTGTGATAGTAGTGGATGGCGTCGTCAATTGAGCCCTCGCGGGCTTCGAGGCGTCCTAAGGCAAGATTCACGGCCCCGCTCTGCGGCGTACGCTCCCAAAGACTTGTGAGGTAAGCCTTCGATTCGTTGATGCGGCCAGTATCACGCAGCGCACGAGCGAGACTGAGTTGATATTCAAAATCCTCACGGTCATAGCTGAGCGCAGCGCGGAAGGCTTCAATGGCACGATCCGGACGGCCCGCCGCAATTTCCGCCTGACCTTGACGGTAAAGTCGCCTGCCGAGAGCTTTCTCTTGTTCTCCGAAGCGATGGACCAGACGCGTAACACCTAGAAATCCAAGAACTGCGACCAGAAGCATAGCGCCGATCATCATCGAGGGGCGTCGGAGATTGGGATTCAGTTGCATCTGTTAACTAATGATCTTAAATGAGAGGCATCTGTTGAATGAATTCTAAGAGTTGACCATATTGAACCGGCACGCCTACCATGACGGGACGCCGGATAGCATCCCAAACTTCTTTGACACACTTCGCGACGCTTGATCTTGCATACCAGCTGCGGGGAAAGACGTCTAAGTGGAGGGGGCTTCGGTGAATCCAGACACGCCTCTCACGAATCTGCCTTGGTACTCATGAGAATTGCTGACATCCTAAATTCCTTGTTTCGCGCACTTCGTTTTCGCTCAAGCGGCCTTCGATCAACTCACGCTCGGGGAATAGTTCCAACCCTCCCGATCCTTATTACTGCGCTGGCAATTCTGTCTGCGAGCGTGGTCCCGCAGACGTCAGTAGCACAGATCGCACTGCAGCCAGGGAAACCTTTACAGGCATTGCCTCAAGACCAAGGCAATGCGGGGTTAAAGCAAATGCTGTTGCGGATGCAGACGACGGCTCGCCTGCTTCAGACGACGGCGCATCCGGATGATGAAGACGGCGGCATGCTGACACTGGAATCGCGCGGCAGAGGCGCCACCGTGGAATTGCTTACCTTGAATCGCGGTGAAGGCGGACAGAATAAAGTTGGCAGCAATCTTTTCGATATGCTCGGCGTTTTGCGGACGCTGGAGCTGCTGGCCTCTGATCAGCATTATGGAGTTGAGCAAAGGTTTTCGCGGGTTGCGGATTTCGGCTTCTCGAAAAATCCTGAGGAGACATTTCAAAAGTGGCAGGGGCACGATCTCGCACTCGGCGATATGGTGCGTGTGATTCGAACTTTTCGTCCGGATGTGATTGTTTCGCGCTTTCAAGGCGGGCCCCCCGATGGGCACGGCAATCACCAGGCGTCCGGAATTCTGTCACGAGAGGCATTCCACGCCGCCGCCGATCCGACGCGTTTTCCAGAACAAATAAAAGAAGGACTGCTGCCGTGGCAGGCGAAGAAGCTTTATGTCGGGAATGTCTGTGGCTTCGGAGCCCAAACGTGCGCGGACGAAAAGTACACCGTGAAGCTGAATACTGGAGAAGTGGATCCGGCGCTGGGGATGTCGTATGCGCAGTTTGCGATGGAGGGACTGAAGCATCAACTCTCGCAGGGTGCCGGAAGCTGGACGGTAGATGAGGGCGATCGTTACACCTTTTACAAACTTGCGGAGAGTGTACTTCCGTCGAGCACTCCACCAGAAGGACACGAGAAAGATTTCTTTGATGGCATTGACACCACCCTGCCAGGATTGGCGTCGCGACTGGGAGCGGATGAATCGCGAGTGCCATTTTTGCGCACCGCATTAGAAGAAATCACCGCGCAAATCAAAGATGCGGCGCGGCAGAGCGACAAAGATTCGGGCAGCGCGTCGCCGCCCTTGTTTTCAGCGCTCGGAAAGCTGGATTCAGTCATCGCTCGGCTTGCAGACAGCGGCCTGGCTTCTTCAGAGAAGAGCGAGTTGACGAGTTTATTAAACGATAAGCGCAAGCAGGCTGAAGGTGCATTGAATCTGGCGCTGAACGTTAGTATTGAAGCGTCGGTCGCGCCTCTTAATGACGTCTCGAATTCCAATTACGAAAATTCGCTGACGGCGGTATCTCCCGGAGAGAAATTTGCGGTGAGGGTGAAGCTACACAATGGCTCGCAGTATCCTCTGCGCCTGCAAGAACTCTCAATCGCAGGGACGAACGCGCAATCCGGCTCGGAAATTGTGACCGGAACGATTGAGGCTGGCAAAATATTCTCCAGAACTTTATTGGTTGAAGTGCCCAATGACGCCGAGATTTCCCGGCCATATTGGCATCGAGACAATCCGGTGGAAGACAGCGTTAACGCTCTGAACGAGCCAAAGCACGTGACCTTTCCGTTTCCTCCGATGCAGATATATGCGTCCGCAAAATACACGATGGCACTGGGCACGGTCGCATCCGCAAAAGGTAAGACTCTCTCGATTTCTCCCGTGAGAAGCTTAGCTACCCAGGTAAATATTTCGGCTCCGGTCATTTCTTATGGCGCTGACGCGCACGTCCCTGATGCACGTAATCACCCGGGTCCAGTGGCAGTCGTTCCGGCATTTTCCGTTATTGTTGAACCCGTAGAGCAGATAATTCCCGTGGACGGGCCGCAAGTCCGAAGCGTAGCCGTTGCAGTGCGCAGCAATTCTTCTGAACTAAATCGTGGAACACTTAATTTGCAACTGCCCTCCGGGTGGCGGGTTGAACCCGCGACCCTGCCGGTGGAGTTCCGTCGGCGCGGCGAGGAACAGAAGTTCAAGTTCAATATCTATCCGGGGAACCTGAGAGAAGGCAAGGCCGATATTCATGCCATCCTCACTGCCGGAGCCAACAAATACAGCGAAGGCTACAGCTTGGTCACGCGCGAAGATCTGGGAAGTTTTTATTACTTTCAACCGGCAGTGCAGCGCATCAGCATCGTGGACGTAAGGGTTCCGAAGGATTTGAAAATCGCCTACATCATGGGAGCAGGTGATGACATTCCCGCGGTGTTGCAACAGATCGGTATGAACGCGACCGTCATCGCCGCCGACAAACTGCCGGACGAAAATTTGAACCAATACGGCACCATTGTCCTGGGAATTCGCGCCTACGACACACAGAAAAATTTGGTCGCGAACAATAAATCGCTTCTGGATTACGTCTTCAAGGGCGGAACGCTAGTCACGCAATACAACGCCAGTGTGAGTGAATTTAATAGTGCCCGCCTCACTCCTTATCCCACGGAATTGAGCCGGGAACGGATTTCCGTGGAAGAGGCTCCGGTGGAAATTCTCGCTCCTCAGGAAAGCGTGTTCCATTTCCCCAATGAAATCACGCAGCGTGACTTCGAGCATTGGGTGCAAGAGCGCGGTTTGTATTTCATGGATAGGTGGGATACAAACTTCACACCCCTGCTCTCGTCCAATGATATGGGAGAGCCTGCACGCAAAGGCGGCCTTCTGCTGGCGCACTATGGCAAAGGAACCTACATCTACACCGGCTACGCTTTCTTTCGCCAGTTGCCGGCTGGAGTTCCGGGCGCGATTCGCCTTTATGTAAATCTGCTGAGCGCGGGCCATCAGCAATAGCGCGATGCCGCCCACTCTCAAGGCCGAAGATTCTCAGAAGCTGATACGAGGCGTTGGACTCGGAAGCGCCACCGCGCTGAACATGATTGACATGATCGGCGTCGGCCCTTTCATTACTTTGCCGCTGATTGTGGGGGCGATGGGCGGTCCGCAAGCCATGCTGGGATGGGTGCTTGGGGCAATTTTCGCGATTTGCGATGGCCTTGTGTGGGCGGAGTTGGGAGCGGCGATGCCGGGCTCTGGCGGTTCGTATCATTATTTACGCGAGATCTACGGGCCTAATACTTTGGGACGCCTGGTGTCATTCTTGTTCATCTGGCAACTGTCATTCAGTGCGCCGTTGTCGATTGCATCCGGTTCGATCGGATTGGCAAGCTACACATCGTATTTTTGGCCCGCTCTGAGCCACGGTTATTCCAGCCACAACTGGGCGCTGGGCATTCCATTGCTGGGGACATTGCAACTGCGCTGGCTGGTTTCCGGCAAGACTTTCGTCGCGATCGGAGTTGTGCTACTCGCAACTCTCATGCTCTATCGCAAGATCACCAGCATTGGAAGGATTTCAAAATTACTCTGGTTGGGCGTAATGGGCACGATTGGCTGGATTATTTTTGCAGGACTCTCCCACTTCAATGTGGCGCAGGCCTTCAGCTTCCCTCCGAATGCATTCACTCTCTCGCGCAGTTTTTTTCTTGGACTGGGCTCCGCCATGCTGATCGCTACCTACGATTACTGGGGTTACTACAACGTTAGTTTTCTTGGAGACGAGGTGAAAGAACCCGCGAAAACTATTCCGCGGGCTTTGTTGCTATCCATTTTGCTGGTTGCCGGTCTGTATGTAGTGATGAATATCTGCGTCTTGGCGGTTATTCCGTGGCAGGAGATCACGGCGGGCTTGGCAAGCAACAACCTCTACCTTATTTCTATATTTATGCAAAGAATTTATGGGGCGTGGGCGGCGAATCTGATTACTGCCCTGGTGATCTGGACGGCCTTCGCTTCGATCTTTTCTCTGCTGCTCGGTTATTCGCGCGTGCCTTATGCCGCAGCGCTGGACGGAAATTATTTCCGTGCCTTTGCGCGTGTGCATCCGAAAAATCGGTTCCCTTCGGTCTCACTCCTGGCTCTCGGCGGAGTAGCGGCGTTGTGCTGTTTTCTTTCGCTAGCGGATGTGATTGCCGCATTGGTGGTAATTCGTATCATGCTGCAGTTTCTTATGCAGGCGATCGGGATCATCGTCCTTCGTATACGTCGCCCCGATCTCCCACGTCCCTTTCGGATGTGGCTTTATCCCTTGCCGGCATTGATCGCTTCGGTGGGATTTTTATTTGTATTAATTTCGCGGACGGACTCGTTTACCCAGATTCGATACGCGTTGCTGATTTTAACCAGCGGCACCATCATTTACTTGATTCGCTCCTGGCGCAATCAGCAGTGGCCTTTCTCTGACAACTTGCCTGCCCCTGTACCCAGGATCCCCAGAAGCTGACGATGGCCGACCTTCACAATTCGATCACGAAGACAGAGAACGAACACGTCTCGCCCTGGGCGCCGTTGCACGAGCCTCTGTTCCGCTCACTGTGGATCGCAGCCGTCATTTCTTACACCGGCACCTGGATGCAGAATATGGGCGCGGGCTGGCTGATGACTCAGTTGACGATGTCTCCGCTGATGGTGGGACTTGTGCAGGCGGCGACAACGCTTCCCGTGTTTCTCGTGATTCTGCCCGCGGGCGCACTCGCGGACATGGTGGACCGGCGACGATTTTTGCTGGTGACGCAAGTCTGGATGGTTGTCGCCGCTTCCGCTTTGGGAATTTTGACTATCACCCATCACGTCACACCGTGGCTGCTGCTGCTATTCACCTTCGTGCTCGGGCTCGGGGCGGTAATTAATGATCCGGCATGGCAGGCGATTACTCCGGAGATCGTGGCTCCGCAATGCCATGCGGCGGCCGTGGCGTTAGGCTCCGTAGGATTTAATCTCGCACGTTCCATTGGTCCAGCGTTGGGCGGACTGGTCATCGCAGCCGCAGGTTCGGGCGTGGCTTTCTTGTTGAATGCACTTTCGTTCTTTGGTGTGATCTTTTTCTTGTATCGCTGGCAGCGAACTCCGTCCGAAGAGACGAGAGAAGGTCGAGTATCGGATGCCGTGAGAAATGGTTTGCAGTATGTCCGCAATGATCCGATGGCACACTGCGTATTAATAAGGACTGGCGCGTTCAGCCTTGGGGCAAGTTCTCTGCTTGCGTTTCTGCCGATCCTAGCGCGTCCGCATGGGCCGACGGGTTATGGCCTGTCGTTGGGTTCTTTTGGATTGGGTGCGCTGGCTGGCGCAGTGGCGTTGCCTAGATTGCGGCGACGACTTTCGGTGGACAGAGTGGTAGTACCTGCGACATTGGTCTTTGCGCTCATGACATTCTTGGCGGGACGTGTGCAGGCCTTCGCGGCATTCGGTCTCATTCTATTTTTCAGCGGGATGGCATGGATTTCAATTGTTGCCTGCTTGAATATCGCTGCGCAAACCATGTCTCCACCGTGGCTGCGAGCGCGCGCGCTTTCTATGTACATACTGGTTTTGCAGGGAGGCATGGCGGTCGGCAGCGCTGTGTGGGGAGCACTCGCAACGCGGCTCGGAGTTCCGAATACGTTATTATGTTCTGCGGTTGCGTTGGTGGCAGGGTTGCTTACTGCGCAGCGCTACCAACTGACATTTCGCGAAGTGGGACTTGGGACTTCCGCACGGGATGCAGGTCCGATGGTGCAATCAGAGCTTTAAAAGGAGAACTGAAAATGAAGGTGATGAAGAAAATATTACCAGCGCTATTACTGTTCGCAGCCATTAGTAGTTCGGGATTCGCACAAGCAGCAAAGGCGGACGATCCCCGTACCGTTGCGCAGGTACTCGATCGTTCACTCAGCAACGCAGAGAGCGAGTTCGTTTCTGCGGCGGATGCGATGCCGGAAGACAAGTATTCCTTCGCTCCCACTAACGGAGAGTTTAAAGGGGTGCGCACGTTTGCGGACCAAGTCAAGCATGTTGCCGCCGTTAACTATATCTTCGGCGCTGCCATTCTTGGCGAGAAGCCCCCGGTGGACACAGGGGAAGAAAACGGTCCTGCTTCGGTGAAGAGCAAAGCAGACATCATCAAGTTCCTCAAAGATTCATTCGCCTACACTCATAAAGCAATGAATTCAGTTGATGAGAAGAATCTCGTTGCGCCAATTAAGAATCCATTCGGCGATGGACCAGCCACTCGTCTTGGAATTGCCATGATCGCTGTTGCGCATCCCTTCGACCACTACGGACAGATGGTCGAATACTTGCGAATGAATGGAGTGGTTCCACCCGCCAGCCGACCGGCGAAATGATGTCGAATGAACTGAATTTTCAGATCGCTACATTACTGTCTCGTCATACATGAAACGCGTTTACGGGAAGGATCTCTGCGTTCAGCACAGAACTGTGCGCGGCAAATGCTGGGATCCTTCGCTGCGCTGAGGATGGCGCCTTTTAGATTGGTGGCATTATGACTTCCGCTGCTTCCAGTTACCGCGCTTGCTTGCCCCTCGAATTGAGATACTGGCCTCGATCAACTCCGGGAACAGGTTGCTGCTCGCAAGATAATTCCTGATATTTAATTTCGCCCGGCTTAGCCTGGCTTTGCCATCCAAAAATATAATTACGGAGGGTCCCGCACCGCTGAGGGCAACTCCCAGGGTACCGGAATCGGCGGGAAGGCGTTTTAAGGGTTCCAAAAGTTCACATAAAGTAGCGCGATACGGCTCATGCATGCGATCTTCCAAAGCCGATGACAGAAGATCGTGCCGCCCTTGTGAAAAAGCAGCCAACAGCATCATTGAATTCTGGATGTTCGTGACCGCGTCGGCCCGCGAGTATATTTCTGGAAGCGCTTTTCTGGCACTATCGGTGGATAGGCTCGTCTCCGGCACTGCAAGCAGGAGAGGCCACTTACCGTTGGGTGCGATATGCGCGATCTGAGCTTCGGCAGGGCCAGACATTTTCGCCACCGTGATTCCGCCCATCCAGCAGGCGGCAGCATTGTCGGGGTGATGCTCGCGGCGCGATGCCTCTCCGACAATATGCGCGTCGTTCCAGCGAAGTTTTCCGAAATATACAGCCAGAGCGATTCCGGCCAAGCGTGCCGCGGCTGACGATCCGCATCCTTTACCGATGGGAATTTCGTTTTCGATTTCGAGCATTAGCGGCTGCGCAAATTTTCCCTCTGCTTGCAAGACCTCCCGATAGGTCGAAATAATCAGATTATTTTCGCGTCGTCCGCAGATGTCGCGGTCTCGTCCCTTAACAACGAGTGAAAACTCGTTTGCAATTTGAGCGCGAATTTTAATAAAGAGATTCAGAGCCAGAGCGGCAGCGTCGAAAGCGGGTCCGAGGTTGGCGGAGGTCGCCGGCAGAACCAGTTCCAGCGCCTGAGGCGTAGAACGTCTTTTTTTGGCAGCGCTGAGCATGACGGAGATGAAACTAGCCCTTGAATTCCTTCTCCGCTTTCTCCAGGATTTGAATCACGGCGTCTACCTTCGGTTCGATCACATGAGGAGAGCGTTGCTGCGAGCGAAGAGTTCTCGCACTCTCTTCATGTGGAGTTCCGGCGAGCAACTCTCCGGAGTGGAATTTCAAAGTGTAGTCGGGATCTTTTAATAAGTGGCCGGTGAGAATTAAGACCACGCTATCATCTTTTCCCACGAACCCTTGCTCTACAAGCTTTTTCAATCCCGCGAGCGTCACGGCGGAAGCAGGCTCACACCCGATTCCTTCAGCGCCGATTTCAGCTTTTGCTAAAGCAATTTCTACTTCGCTCACCTGCTCTACGGTTCCATTGGTTTCTTTAAGCACGCGCACTGCCTTTTTCCAGGATGCTGGATCGCCAATTCGAATTGCAGTGGCGAACGTGTCTGCCTGCACCGGCTGCAATGTGCGCCCACCGTCCGCGCGCATGGCTCGCACCAGTGGATTCGCCCCTTCTGCCTGAATAATCGAAATCTTCGGCAGTGCGGCAATGAGACCGAGTTGCTTCATTTCGACAAATGCTTTTCCGAAAGAGGAAGAGTTTGCTAAATTGCCGCCGGGCAGAATGATATGGTCCGGAACCTGCCAGTCAAGTTGCTCCATCAGTTCGAAGGCCGCAGTCTTCTGCCCCTCGACGCGATACGGATTCACCGAGTTCAGCAAGTACACAGGCATGCGGCAGACTACTTCGTTCAGCACGCGCATGCAGCCATCGAAATCAGTTTGTAGCTGGCAAGTCACGGCGCCGTAATCCAAAGCCTGCGCTAACTTGCTCCAGGAAATTTTCCCGTCAGGAATCAAGACGAGACTTTTCATCCGTCCTCGGGACGCATAGGCCGCCATGGATGCCGAAGTGTTTCCAGTGGATGCGCACGCCACCCAAGTGAAGCCCTCTTGCTTCGCCACCGAAGCGGCCACCGTCATGCCCGTATCCTTGAAAGATCCAGTAGGATTCATGCCCTGATGTTTAGCGAGCAAATGCTGGACACCAGCTAGGCGCCCGCAGAGCGGCAACTCGTACAGCGGAGTGTTTCCTTCGCGCAACGTGATGGCTTGAGCGTTAGGGTTGAGCGCTGGCAAGACTTCGCGAAACCGCCAAACGCCGCTCTGGTCTATACCGAGGCGGGATCCCCGCCGCTCCCGCCAAACCGCTTTGAGTTCGCTGGAAGTTTGATCCGCTACTCTCGTGTGGCCACTCTTACCCCAGGCTGGATAAGTGACCTCAAGCAAATCGCCGCATGCGGGACATCGCAAGTTTTGATTGGCACTCACGGCCGAAGCTCCGCAACCTATACAGCGAAGATTCGCGGTGGCCGTTGTGGCGGCGGGTTCGGCAACTTTTTGTTCAGTTACATCCATAGGTGTTTTTTGGAATATGCAGATAAAGACAAAGTTGACCTGTGTGTTTCTGGGATTATATAAGGCAAGAAAGAATTGCCAGCCGAATATTCTGTGAGTCTCGTTGTGTCGCCGATTATCTGACTCGGTAAGCCGAGCTTCCGTTTCCCTTGCGTTTTCCTTTGCTCTCTTCCACACTGGCCAAAGCAGATTCAGCGATAAGGGTGAGAATATGAAAATCTCCCGGCATAGACAAGAAACACAAGCAGTCCATGGCACCAAAGATTTCGAGAAGAAGAATGGTCCGCTGGCGACACCTATTTATCAGACTTCCACGTTCCAGGTTACGGACAACGAAGAGCAGCTACGCTCGACCAGCACCGACATGTTTTATACGCGGTACGGAAATCCTACCCATACGGTGGTGGAAAGCTCCATTGCGCAACTCGAAGGAACCGACGTCGCCCTTCTTTTTGCATCCGGCATGGGGGCGATCACTTCAGGAATTCTCGCGTTGACCAAGGCGGGAGACCATATCGTAGCGCAGCGGGACATTTACGGAGGAGTCACGAAATTTCTCACCTCGTGGCTGCCGAAGCTGGGTGTCGAGACCACGTTCGTGGATACCATGGATTACGAGCAGCATGTTGCTGCGATCCGGCCCAACACCAAAATCCTGTATCTGGAGTCGCCGACGAACCCAACCTTGAAGGTCGTTGACCTTGAGCGTGCCACTGCGCTCGCAAAACGCTACAACCTGCTGACTATGATTGACAGTACATTTGCGACGCCTATCAACCAGCGGCCAGCGGATTTTGGCATTGATCTGATCGCACACTCGGGCACCAAATATTTTGCCGGGCATTCGGATGTAATCTGCGGCATTCTCGCGGGCAGCAAAGATCTTATTGGTCAGGTTCACCAGACGCGAACAACTTTAGGCGGCGTCATGGATCCGCACGCGGCATGGCTTCTGCTGCGCGGCATTAAAACTCTGGCAGTCCGGGTACAGCGTCAGAACGAAAACGCCTTGAAGGTTGCGGAGTTTTTAAGCGCGCATGAAAAAGTTCGAAACGTCCATTATCCTTTCGCGAAAGCGCATCCGCAGCGCGGATTGGCGATGGCGCAAATGAAAGGTGGCGGCGGTGTTCTGAGCTTTGAGGTTAATGGCACCGGCGAAGACGCGTGTAGGGTCGCGGAATCGCTTCATTTATTCACACTAGCGCCGAGTTTGGGAGGCGTGGAATCGCTGGTGAGCCTTCCGGTGCGGACGTCGCATGCCATGATTTCCGCTGAACATCGCCGTCAGATGGGGGTTACTGAACAGATGATCAGGCTCTCGGTCGGGATCGAGAACGCGGATGACCTGATCGCTGATTTGGAGCAGGCACTCGCGGTCGTGGCTGCGACGCGCGAGCGCGTAGCAGTCGGGTAATTTTCAGGAAACAGAACTCTCTGGCAACTGAGGTGATTGTTGGAAGGTTTGCGAGTGGCCATCATTGGTCTGGGCTTCGTGGGAGGCACCCATCTGGACGCGCTGCGGCGCCGGGGTATCCGAGTTCAAGGTGTACTTGGAAGCTCACCGGCAAGAACGAAAGATTTGGCTCAATCCTTGGGGATTGATCACACTTATGAATCCCTGGAAGCGGTTGTGGCTGACAAGAGTGTTCAAGTTGTCCATATCTGCACGCCCAACTACCTTCATTTCGAGCAGGCGAAAGCTGCGATCGAAGCTGGCAAGCATGTGATGTGCGAAAAGCCTCTGGCGATGACTACTAGCGAGAGCAGACAACTCTTGGAACTAGCCAGGAGACATCAAAGGGTTGGCGGAGTGGCTTATAACCTGCGCTACTACCCGCTATGCCAGGAAGCTCGTTCGATCATGCAACGCGGACTCATTGGCGAACCCAAGTTAGTACACGGCAGCTTTCTGCAGGATTGGTTGCTGTATCCCACCGACTGGAACTGGCGGCTCGAGCAGAAGCTTGGGGGCGAACTGCGCGCTATATCCGATATTGGCACGCATTGGCTGGATCTCGTAACTTGGATTACGAGCCGAAAAGTGACTGATGTCTGTGCTGACCTCGCGACTGTCGTTCCTAGACGTCAGCGCCCACGCGGACGGTTACAGACCTTTCAGACCGGACAGACCGGGGAAGGTGACGACGTGAAAATTGCGACCGAGGATTACGGCTCAGTTCTCCTGCACTTTGAAAATGCGATGCGCGGAGTGATGACCGTCTCGCAAGTCAGCGCCGGACGCAAGGCGCGACTCTGGTTCGAGATTGACGGCTCGGAAGGGTCCCTGGCGTGGAATTCGGAATCGCCAAACAATCTCTGGATAGGAAAGCGCAACGAACCGAACAAGCACATGGCAAAGGATCCTGCGCTCATGAGTCCTGAGGCGCGTGGATATGCGGCTTACCCCGGAGGACACGCCGAAGGATATCCAGACACGTTCGCGCAACTATTCAAAGATTTCTACAGCTACGTGGCCACGGACGATCTGCAAGCTGTCCGCACTTTTCCAACGTTTGAGACTGGACATGAAGAGTTGCTACTTTGTGAAGCAATTGCCAGCAGCGCGCGGGAACGTCGGTGGATACCGGTCAGCCACGCCTAAATTTTACATAACAAAAAAATGCCCGGCTTCTTGAGAAGCCGGGATGGAAAACATCTACTCACAAGTTAAAACACAAACTTTAGAGCCAACTGAAGAACGCGCGCGTTGTGAACAGCATTCGGGCGGAATAGGCCAGGATCTCCAAGGTTATTGGTTCCCGCGCCCACCGAATTGGCGGCGGAACCGGAATCGCCAGCTATTCCCTGCCATTCGGTATGGTTAAACACATTGAAAGCCTCGGCGCGAAACTCCAGCCCCATTCTCTCGGTGAAAGCGAAATGCTTGAACAATGCCATATCGAAATTGATGCGATTTGGATTGCGTAGAATATTGCGTCCGGAATCCCCGAAAGTTAATCCTCGCGGCGCGGTAAAAGCTGCGGGGTTGTAATAGAGAGGTCCGAAACCGTCGAGCGGAGTTTGAACCACTCCGGACCGCGGGTCTCCTACGATGTCAGCAAACGTTGCCCCGTTGATTCCATTGGCCACCCCGGCATTATCTGAATTGAATCTCACGCTGAAAGGCGAACCAGTGTTGTAGGTTGTGATGCCAGAATACTGCCAGCCCCCCAAAACGCTGTGAATCAAGCCTGGTTCTCTAAAGAAGGGGAGGTCCCAGACGTATCCGAAATTCAAAACGTGGCGCTGGTCAAAGGACGAACTGGCGCGGTTTGCCGAAGGATTGTAAGAATCAACGAAGCTGGAATCATAGCGATCAGAAGCATCGTCAATCGAGTGACTGTAGGTGTACGCAAAATTTAAGTCCAACCCTTTGTAACTGCGGCTAACCGCCACCTGCAGAGCATGGTATATGGAAGATGCCTTGTTCTGAAGGCGAGTGATATCCCCATAACCCACGAAGGGGCGGAACGGATCGGGGCTTATATTTCCGCAGGCGATATTCGCGTTGGTCAACGCTTGTCCAGTGACAAGAGCTCCGCTCGGCGTGGTTCCCCCACTCGACGTAATTAAACTGCAATCCATCGCTTCGCCTGATTGGTATGGGTTTTGCGAAAGAGGAATGGAAAGCAGCTGGTTGTAATTGGTCTGCCTCCCTAAGTGCGTCCCTTTGCTGCCCACATACGAGACCGTTGCAACCATGTTCCCGACAAACTGCTGCTGTACGTCGAGATGCCACTGCTGCACATAGGGCCAAATAGCCTTTTGAGGAATTGCATTTACGTTCAGCGGGAATTGAGGAGCCGCGCTGCCCGAGGAACTGCCGATATTCGAATATCCGACGATATTGTTTTGCTGAGCGGCGAAAGCTAGAGGTGGCGAATTCTCGAGGGATTCGGTGTCAGCTTCGTTTCCGTTCGTGTGTTCGAAGAAGACGCCGTAACCTCCCCGGATCGCCAGCTTGCCGTTGCCTCTGGGGTCAAAAGCAAAGCCAATACGAGGGGCAGGGTTGAAGAGATGTCCCTTCATGCAGCCAGCAGGAACTCCGCCTACACCGCACTGAACGATTCCGTTGGGCAGCCCATTGCTCAAAATCAGATTGTTAACGCTGCCATCCGAGTTCAGAGTTGTCACGCCAGGTTGATAGGCCGCGGGGTCGAAGTTGTAGGCTTTGTGATACCGCTCCCGGTATGTGCCCATCAAGCTCAGCCGCAAACCGAGGTTAACGGTCAACCGGTTCGTCACATGCCAATCGTCCTGAAAATAAGGCTCGAAGATCTTGTAGCGGTTGTAATACTTGATGAACTGATTCTGCTGTCCGAACGACGCAATGTTGCCCAGCAAGAGATCGGCAAATGGGTTCCCGGAAGTTGTACTTGAGCTCGAAGGATCGAAAGTCAGATAGCCGGGAACCGACCCTGCGCCAAGTTCGCCGCCAAACTCGTTCTTCTGCGCCGCCTCGAAATAAGCACCGAATTGTAAGTTGTGTTTGCCCACAATCTTGCTGATATTGTCGCGGAAGCCATATGTCGGGTTCGAGTTGTAGGGACCATTTGGAATGTAGCCCGCGTCTTCTCCAAAAGTACCATTTCCGTAAGCACTGCCTTGATCCACCAGATTAATCCCGGGGATTACACCATTTCCGTTATTCGGGAAGAGACCACCAAACGTGCTATTCGCAGGCCGCTTCCAGGCCCCGGTGCTATTTAAAACGATATGATCGGTGGTGTAACTGAATACAAATTCATTGAGGAGCGTGGGGGAGAAAGTGGAGCTTAAGCGCGTGACCAAACTTAATCCCGGCCCTTTGAAGTCCGTTCCAATTGTCGGAAAGCTTCCCTGATTAGTCCACAGTGGGATGGGGTTCAGGGTTGTCCATGAATCGTGGATGTATCGAAACGTAAGCCGTTCCCTGTCGGTGAGGTTGTGGTCAATCTTAATTAACTCTTCGCGCCAGTTGGTGGGTTGGCTGACAGTGGTGTTGTATTGTGCTGCTCCCGGGCTTCCAGCCGTCGGAAGGGGAATAAGGGCAAGCAATGCCTGAACGTTCGGATCGTTGGGATTGTAACCCGGAAATCCGGTTAGGTTGGGCACTGGGTTTACCCCATCGAGAGTTGGGCAATCACTGAAATCGTTTGCGGTGCCGGAATTTAAGTTGGGGCAAACGTCACTAAAGTCGCCTGCACGCTCCGCCGCCGATGGCACTAGCTGATTAAAGGAATACGGTACGCGGTCCCTACGCCACTCTTGTGACCAAAAGAAAAATGTTTTCTGCCGGTCCTTGTTGTAAATGCCGGGAATCGTGACCGGTCCACCGATGGTGTATCCGAAATCGTTCTTTTTGTAGGGTGGCGCTACGCCGTTCTGAAAGTATGCCGGGGAATTAAAAGCGTCATTGCGAACGAACTCGTATGCGTCGCCGTGAAAGCTGCTGGTTCCGGACTTGGTCTCGACTTCGACCGTCCCCGAACCGTTGCGCCCATACTGGGCCCCGTAATTCGAAGTAAGAACCTTTACTTCGCCGATCGCGTCAATGCTGGGATAAACATTCAGCGTGCCATTGCTGCCGTTATCCATAACATTGCCGCCATCCATCTCCCAGTTGTTGTATTCCGTGCGTCCACCATTGACGCTAAATGCGACACTGCCGCCGACACCGACCTGGCCTTCATCTTGTCCCGTCTGGTTGGTCACTCCGGGGACCAGCGTAATCAACTGGCTGAAGTTGCGTCCGTTCAATTCGAGTTGCGTGACCTCCTTACCGCTAACTGTTCCCGCTAAATCGGAGGACTGGGTCTCAACCTGTGCAACGCTAGCACCTTCGACGGAGATTTCGGTATTGCTCGCGCCCACTTGCATGCTGACGTCATTGCGAGCTTTTTCGCCGACTCGCAACACGACTCCCCGGGTCTGCAATTTCTTAAAACCCGGTGCTTCCACGGTCACGTTGTAGGAACCAATCGGCAACGAAGCAAATAGATAGTCACCACTGCCGTTGGTCTTGCTGCTGCGATGGATTCCCTGCTCGCTACTGTCCACCGTCACCTGCGCACTGGAGATGGCGGCACCGCTGCTGTCAGATACCGTGCCAGTGATGGAGGCAGTGTCTTGGGCCATAGCGGCCATTGCGAAAAATACAAGCATCGCTAAATTGGTCAGCCACACAAAACGGAATCCCATTTTTAGCTCCATTAAGTCGAAATTGTTCGGAGGTCGGCCGCGAAACCGCATACCTCTGCCGTCTGAGAGACAAAATTATCCTCAATGCGACGTCAGAGATGAATCCGGAAACACTATTAAATCGTATGAATAGTGCATTTTGACAATGACAGGTGTCAAGCAAAAAAAGGACTACGTGCTTGGCTGAACATACCGAATGGCTTCCGTGATGCGTGCGGCGGGCATCACAGAATATTGCGGGTGGACTCTCGAACAACGAGTTCGGGAGCGACTTTGCGATGCACCGCGTTCAGTTCCCGCTTCTCCACCACCGCGGTGATACCGTCGGACGCAATCCCGGCTGCCATGGTCCCCATGATCTCCATCGGCTGCCGTATCGTAGTTAGTGGCGGGGTGTACAAACCTGATGCCGCCACATCGTCGAAGCCAATGACGGAGCAGTGATCGGGCACTCGCATGCCAACTTTGGCAAGGGCTCGTATAGCTCCAAACGCTGTCATATCGTCGAACGCCATGATCGCCGTGAAAGGTTGCTTGCGGGTGATCAATTGCTCAGTCAACTGGTACCCGGATTCAAAACTTGAGATGGGATCGCGGGATTCCGGAAGATCGAGAATCAGATGCGGATCCAGTTCTAGTCCACACGTCTTAGCGAAGGACCGCACTCCCTTCCAGCGAGGAGCGCTGTCTCCCAGGGTTTTAGGTCCGCGCAGAAAAGCGATCTCGCGGTGTCCGAACGCGTAGAGGTGCTCTGCGGCGGCGTAACCGCCCAGTTCGTTGTCCACGATAACGGAGCTGACGGAATCGGTTTTCAGCTCCTGCCCAATCATCACTGTGGGGATACTGTTCTTTTCCAGATCGGCGAGCACGTCAATGTTTACAAAGAGCCAATTGGCAAGCACGATCAACGCTTCCACGCGTCGGTCTAACAACATTTCGAGGTAACGCTCAAAGCGGGCGCGTTCGTTGTGGACGTCGGTGAGAATGGGCAGATAAGAGGACTGGTAAAGAGAACTTTCGATACCACGTAGCACCAGCGTGCAATAGGGATCGGTCATGTCGAAGACCATTACTCCGACCGTGTGGCTGCGTTTGCCCCGAAGTGAGCGCGCGAACAGATTTGGACGGTACCCTAACTTTTTGGCTGCACGTTCGATCCGTTTTTTGGTGACTGCAGGGATGTATCGGGCCAGCGGAGCGTTATTGAGGACAATGGAAACCGTGGTAGAAGAAAAACCACTCTGCTTCGCGACATCGCGAATTGTGATGGTGGAGTTCTTTGTTTTGAGTTCACTCACGAAATCTTCGTCACTTTAAGACAAAAAGCAGAATGGGCGTGCCTGCTCTACCGGAGCTTTCCTTCTCGCTTGAAATCAGGGCTTCCGCTGGCGGACACTACAGCAGAGACTGCAATCTGTGTCAAGTATTCGCAAGACAACTCGTGACGTTGTGCGTGCTGCAACCGTGTGCTTGCTATTGGCGGTTGCTGCGGTCGCGGCCGGGCATGCGGCATCAGCGGCATCGACGGAGGGCGCAAAAGCACAAAGCGTGGCGAGCCGTTCTGCAAACCAAGGAAGAACGAGTGATCTTCGAGAGTTATTTCAACAGGGAGAAGCGGCACTCAAAAGCGGCAATTTAGAAAAGGCAGAGAAGTGTTTTCACGAGATTCTTGTGAGTGATCCGCAATCGGCGGGAGCTTTCGCGAACCTCGGCGTAGTGTATATGCGGCAACGGCAGTGGCCCGCAGCCTTGGAGGCACTGAAAAGAGCTGAGAAGTTGGCTCCGCAAGTGGCCGGGATCCGTCTTAATATCGGACTGGTTTACTATCGGCAAAATAATTTCGGCGCGGCTGTGGAACCGTTCACATCGGTCGTGCGTGACGTCCCTGCGTCTTTACAGGCGCGCTACCTTCTTGGACTCTGCTACTTCTTTACCCAGCGCTACGCGGAAGCTGCGGCAGAGCTTGAGCCTTTGTGGCCACAGGAATCTGGCCAGCTAAATTATCTGTACGTGCTGGGCATTGCCGCCGACGAGGCCCACCAGCCAGAGTTAAGCCAGCGCGCGCTTGCGAAGTTGATAGAGATTGGTTCGAATTCCGCCACATTTCATCTTTTGATGGGAAAAGCCCACATCAATCGAGAAGAGTACGACGACGCCATCCGCGAACTTGAACTTGCGGGTCACGAGGATCCCAATCTTCCCTTCTTGCACTTCAACTTGGGACTCGCACTGCTGAAGAAGCAAGATTTAGAACATGCAAAAGCTGAATTCCTCAAGGACAAGGCTCTCGAACCTGACGTAGCTTACAACTACGACCAGCTGGGGTTGATTTATTACCAGCAGCAGCAGGACGAAGAAGCGGCGTTCAATCTTCGCCAGGCGTTGCGCTTGGATCCTCAGCTCGCCAGTTCCCATTTTCAGCTCGCGCGAGTCTACCTAAGGCAGAAGAAGTATTCTCAGGCACTGCTGGAAATTGAGACCACGGGAAAAATCTCGCCTGACAGCGCGAGCATCCACTATCTTAGAGGGCAGGTATTGCGGCACCTTAATCGCAGTGACGAGGCACGTGCCGAGATGCAGACATTCACCAAACTTTCGAACGCAGCCAGGGGCCGCAGGCAGAAAGAGCTGGGCGAAAGTCCAATCCCCAGCCCGGAGCTCACCCAAGAACCACAATAAACAGTATTTTGTTAGACTTCAGGCTTACTTCTGGCTAGGAAACATCATCGAACCACAGCCAGCAAGGAATTTGCGCCTTCGGAAGGAACCACCCATGAATCGCCCATTGAAAATCCTGGGAATTGTCGTAGCCCTCATCGTTGTCATGTTGATAGCGCTCCCTTTTATGATCAATGTGAACAACTATCGCCCCCGCATCGAATCGGAGCTCTCGACCGCGTTGGGGCGTCCCGTCCATGTAGGGAACCTTCATCTCTCACTTTTTTCGGGCAGCGTTTCCGCCGACGATCTCTCGATAGCCGACGATCCCGCCTTTAGCAAAGACGCCTTCATCCGGGCCAAAGCCTTGGACGTGGGCGTTGAAGTCATGCCGCTCATTTTTTCCAAAGCGCTTCATATCACGAATCTCACGCTGGACACGCCGCAAGTTTCCCTGGTGAAATCGGCTGCGGGGAAGTGGAATTTCTCCAGCCTGGGGAACAACGCCCAGAAAAGCAGCTCGGATTCGTCGAACCCTAATCTTTCAGTCAACAAGCTCCACGTGAAAAACGGAACAGTCACGATTGCGGACACCGGCCGCAGCTCCAAACCTCACACCTATCAAAACGTGGACATTGGCGTAGAGGACTTCTCTCTCACTTCGCAGTTTCCTTTCACGCTCTCGGCTGATCTTCCCGGAGGGGGAAATCTGAAGCTGAAAGGTAAGGCCGGCCCTATTGATTCCACGGATGCTTCCCTCACTCCTCTTGAGGCCGAAGTAAAAGTTACCCGATTCGATCTAGCAGCTTCGGGATTAGTGGATCCAAGTTCCGGTCTGGGCGCGGTGGCGGATTTCAATGGAACTATGAATTCGGATGGCCATCAGTTAAAAAGCAGCGGGTCAGTCACTGCCGACAAACTTAAGCTTTCTCCAAAAGGCACGCCCGCGGGAAAACAAGTGCAGGCGCAATATGCCATAGAGCACGACTTGCAGAAGCAAACAGGACAACTCACCAAGGGTGAAGTGACAGCAGGCAAGGCCGTCGCCAGGCTTTCAGGAACCTACAAAATCGAACCAGCTGCAACCGTCTTGAACATGAAGTTGAATGCCGACAACATGCCCGTGGATGACCTCGAGCCGCTGCTCCCCGCTCTAGGCGTAACTCTTCCTTCTGGTTCGTCGCTGAAGGGAGGAACCCTTACCGCGGACCTGGGGCTCACCGGCCCAGTAGATAAACTCGTCATCACTGGCCCTCTCCACCTGGCAAATTCCAAGCTGACAGGCTTCAGCCTGGGTTCCAAGCTGGCGGCAATTTCTAAATTTGGTGGCGCCACCAACACCGGCTCCGACACACTTATTGAGAACTTCAGCACCAACGCGCGAATGGCGCCAAATGGCATCAGCACGCAAAACGTAAACCTCACCGTGCCGTCCTTCGGAGTTCTCACTGGAAACGGAACTATCAGTCCGGGTGGTGATCTGAACTATAAAATGGCTGCCAAATTAAGTGGAGGTGCTGCAACAGGATTGTCGCAACTAGCGGGTCTGCAGGGTGGTAGCGGCACCATTCCGTTCATGATTGAAGGAACGACCTCAAATCCAAGGTTTGTACCGGACGTGAAGGGCTTGCTGGGCAATCAATTGAAGTCCGGCATTCCGGGCATGCCCGGAAATACGCAGGGAGGCTCGGTGGTGAACTCCCTCTCTGGCGTATTCGGAAAGAAGAAGCCGAAATAGTTTTTGCAACTCGCGAGTACTCCTGCTGCCGGTTCGTTACCGGATCGATTTGTTATCTTTAGTCTATGGAGCGAATCGGCTGCAACGCGTTTCTTTTTGATTTGGACGGCGTGCTCATTGATTCCACGCCCGCAGTAATACGAGTATGGCATCGTTGGGCCCTGGAACATGGCTTCGATCCACAAGACGTGATTCGAAGAGCTCATGGACGACCGAGCTTAACGACTATCCGCGAATTTCTGCCTGACGCCGACCATGACTTTGAAAATCGTATCGTCGAACGCGCCGAAATAGACGATCTCGAAGGTGTAGTTCCGTTGCCTGGTGCGCGGGAACTGGTTGAAATGCTTCCCGACGAGCGATGGGCGATTGTGACCTCGGGGACGCGACCGCTGGCCGAGGCAAGGCTTCGAGCCTCTGGGCTGCCTCGTCCCTCTCATATCGTCACTGCAACTGATATAACCCACGGGAAGCCTCATCCGGAGCCTTATCTGAAAGGTGCGGCAATCCTGGGTTTTGCGGCTGAGAGTTGCATCGTGATGGAGGACGCCCCCGCGGGTGTTATCTCAGGGAAAAAGTCGGGGGCGCGGGTGATCGCAACACGTACCACGGCTCCAGATTCGGAGTTGAACGAGGCGAGTGCAAATTGGATCGTGGACGATTGCCGTGCGATTTCGCTGCTAGAATCCAGGCCAGAGCAGGAGCTGGCGTTTTTTATAAAAAACAACGGCGAAGAAAAGGTATCATCGCCTGCAGAAGCAGTTCGAGGTAACTACTGAAATCCCACGAGTCAAAGTATGACTAGCTATCGAGCACAACTCCCGCAGCTCTTGCAAAACCAAACCGGCATTAAACCATCCATCTCGTTGCTGATCTGCTTAATTATTTTATTGAGCGGATGTTCTTCGCAAAAACAAAGTCCAGAAGAAGTAAGGGAAAAAACCGCCCAGGCTACTGCCGAACTCAAGACAAATGCAAGGGCGGTGGTACAAGGTGTTCGCGAAGGTTGGAGTCGCGGCAATCCTCTCGATCTGAACAGTGCGTCCAAAGATCAGTTAATGAGTTTGCCGGGTATCACCGTCGAGAGAGCGGACCGCATGATCGCCGGACGTCCTTACCAGAGCGCTGACGAAATCGTAAGCCGGCACATAATTTCTGCGCAGGCCTACGATCGCATCAAAGACCGCGTTACCGCTAAAAACTAAACTCATTTCGCGGCGCGTCGCTCACAAAACCCGCTCATGAGAATATCCTCCCGCCGTCAGCGCGGTGAGTAGCTCTGCTATATGTTCCGGGCCGCGAGTCTCCATCGTGATATCAATTGCGGTATCACCAAGGTTCACCCCGTAGTACGCCCGGTCGTAGGACGTCTCAACAATGTTGGCGCGGTGTTGCGCTAGGATTCCGGTCAGTTGATTGAGCGCTCCAGGGTAATCGGGAAGATGAACTCGTAGGCGGACAAGGCGTCCATCTTTCACCAGACCACGTTCCATGATGCGCGCAAGCAAGGTCACATCAATATTTCCGCCACAAACGAGCACCGCGACTCTTTTCCCTTGAAGCTCCACTTTCCGATTGATCAATGCTGCGATGGCTGCGGCGCCAGCTCCTTCCGCCAGAGTCTTTTCGCGCTCGAGCAGAAGCAGGATTGCGTTGGCGATCTCTTCTTCATCCACCGTGACAATGTCGTCAACGTACTTCTGTACTAGCGGCAATGTGCGGTCCCCGGCGCGCCGCACTGCAATTCCATCTGCAATGGTCGCGGCGGGCGGGAGAGTTACTGGCTTGCCTTCCGCGATCGCGGCCTTCATGGAAGGCAATCTTGCGGGCTGCACTCCGATGATTCGCACTTTGGGAGTTTTTTCTTTTACAGCACATGCAATCCCGCCGATTAGTCCGCCGCCGCCAATGGGAGCGATGATCGCTTCGATTTCAGGATGCTGCGCAAGTATTTCGAGACCAAGCGTTCCTTGTCCGGCAATAACTGCATCGTCATCGAAGGGATGGACGAATGTGAGATTCTCCCCAAGGCTGCGGCGAACGGCTTCTTCACAGGCTTCATCGTAGTTGGCGCCGTGCAAGACGACATCCGCTCCGTACGCCCGGGTCGCGGAAACTTTTACCAGCGGAGTAGTGAGCGGCATACAGATCAGCGCGCGAATGTTATGCAGACCCGCGTGATAGGCCAACCCCTGCGCATGGTTTCCCGCCGAGGCCGCAATCACTCCGCGCTCACGCTCGTTCTTAGTAAGAGTCAGTAATTTGTTGAGGGCTCCGCGCTCCTTGAACGCACCGGTCCGTTGCAGGTTATCCAGTTTGAGAAATACCGAATTTCCGGTAAGTTGCGAGAAAGTTTCCGAGCGAGCGCAGGGAGACAAATAGATGGATGCGCGGATGCGTCCCAACGCAGTTTCAATATCAGTGAGCGTGACCATTCGTTAATTTCGAAGTTGAGTCCCTAATCTTACCTGAATCATTTGCTCGAACTTCACGGCTACCGCAACCCTTAAAATAAAAGGTTTAATGTGCGGGAGACTGTGGTATCGCATGGATAGACAACTCTATGACGACTGTAATCTTGCTGACGATTTCAAATATATTTATGACTTTCGCCTGGTACGGACATCTCAGGTACCGGAACACTCCCTTATTTAAGGTAATTCTCATCAGCTGGGTCATTGCTTTTGCGGAATACTGTTTTCAAGTCCCCGCGAATCGCATTGGCTCTTATGAATTCAGCGCGGCGCAACTGAAAACGATTCAGGAAGTAATCACGTTAACTGTTTTCTCGGTGTTCTCGGTGCTCTATCTGAAGGAGCCGATCCGTTGGAACTATGTTCTCGGGTTTGGGATGATCATTGCAGCAGTCTTCGTAATCTTCAAGAAGTGGTAGTTAAATCATGAATTAGAGGTGATCAGAGGGAGACCGCGTGTCGTGAAGATGCCGAGTGCTCTAGCGTCCCTTCTCCAAGCCGATTTTTCAAGTATCGGTCCATGGATGCGGCAGCCTTTCGTCCCTCGGAAATCGCCCACACTACCAGCGATTGCCCGCGCCGCATATCGCCTGCTGCAAAAACTCCAGCAACCGAAGTCATGTAACTGTAATCCGAAGCCACGTTTGCGCGCTCATCGAGTACCAAGCCCAGTTGCTCAATCATGCCATTCCGAACAGGCCCGTTGAATCCCATGGCGATCAGCACTAGATCAGCGTCTATCGTGAAATTGCTGCCGGGTATTGAGTCGAATTTCGGGGGATGGCCAACCCGAATCCCATGCAATTTGTTCACGCGTCCGCTATCGTCGGCGGTGAATCTTTTCGTGGCAATACTCCATTGACGGCTACCACCCTCTTCGTGCGCTCCCTCAACTCGCAGTTGCATCGGCCAAAGTGGCCACGGCGTCAACGGAGACCTCTGCTCCGGCGGTACGGGCATAATTTCGAATTGCTGCACCGACCGGGGCTTCTGCCGATGTACCGTGCCCAAACAATCTGCGCCCGTGTCTCCGCCACCGATAATTACAACGTTTCGATCGGTGGCAACAATATCACCAGCATCGGCATCGAACGCGTCGCCTTCACAGCGATGATTTTGTTGGGGCAGGAACTCCATGGCGTAGTGAATGCCCTTTAGTTCGCGTCCTGGAACATCGAGGTCGCGCGGACGCTCGGCACCTCCAGCCAACAGAATCGCGCCGAACTCAGAGCGAAGGTCCTTCACCGAAACGTTTCGGCCCACATGTGCGTTGGTGAGGAATTTGACCCCCTCAGCGGACATCTGCGAGA
>JALYIM010000165.1 GCA_030775785.1 Acidobacteriota bacterium | reverse complement strand
GGTGAATGACTTTCATAAGCAGGGCATTCTCGCGCAACTCTGGTGGCTGCCCCTGGGCGTCGAAGATGGTCAAGGTAAATGGGAATCCCACAAATATGCTGTTGCTGATGTGGTCAAAGAACATCCCGACTGGTTGATTTTGAATAAAGATGGCACGCACGCGCGTATGACTCGCAATTTGGCAACACTGTGTCCCGCCTTGCCTGAAGTACAGAGTTATTTCAAAAAGCTGACCGAGAAATTTATCGGCGAGTGGGGATTCGACGGCTCGAAACTCGACAACATCTACACGGTCGCCGCATGTTACAACCCCGCCCACCACCACAAGACTCCACAGGACTCCGTCAACGCCATGGCGGAAGTTTACAAAACGATTTTTCAGACCACGCGCTCAATCAAACCGGAAAGTGTCACGCAAAGCTGCCCCTGCGGCACGCCCCCGTCATTAGCGTGGCTGCCGTACATGGACCAGGCGGTCACAGCCGACCCGGTAGGAGCGGTTCAGGTGAGGCGTCGTCTGAAAATGTATAAGGCCCTGCTCGGCCCCGAGGCGGCAGTGTACGGAGATCACGTAGAGCTGACAGCCATGACCAAAAAAGGTAAAGACTGGAGCGAGCACGGCGATGATTTTGCTTCCACCATAGGTGCGGGAGGAGTAGTGGGAACTAAATTCGTCTGGCCGGATCCGGGACCCAAGTTTAAAGCCGTGAACCTAACCCCGGAAAAAGATGCGCAGTGGAAGAAGTGGATCGCACTTTATAACCAAAAAATGCTCTCTAAAGGGGAGTTCCTTAATCTCTACAGCACCGGTTATGACTTGCCGGAAGGATATGCAATCGCGAAAGACGGAAAAATGTATTACGCATTCTTCGCCGATGAAAACAAAGACTGGAAGGGCGATGTCGAATTACGTGGCCTGAAGCCGGGCACGTATCGCGTTACGGATTACGCCAATTCGCAGGATTTAGGGACTGTGCAGGCGGCGCAGGGACAGGTTCCCCGACTGAAAACAGAATTTCGTCAACACCTGTTGCTGGAAGTAATCGCGCAATAAGGTCGTATCAGCGCTGACCTCCGCTATCGGTCCCGGCATACCTGCGAAAAAAGTTTTCGCGATGTTCGCGGTCCCGGAAGGCTTCAGTACCGCCGGGACGAGTGGTTGAGAGAGCGCCCGCGGCATTTCCGCTGCGAAGGCACGCGGACAAGTCTGCCCCCTGCACAAATTTATGCAAGAACCCGGCATCGAAGCTGTCCCCCGCCCCTACTGCGTCCACGGCATCCACTTTCAGCGGTCCACATATTGAGATTTCCGATCCTCGCTGAGCCATGGAACCTTCGCGACCAAGTTTCACTACGACCAGCGGAACCAGTTCCGCAAGCCGGGCGGCGGCGATCTTTACATCCTGAGTGCCCGCGATGCGGCAAGCCTCCCGCGCATTTGGCAGAAAGACGTCAACACATTGAACTACTTCCCGCAGTCCATCCTCCCAGCGATCACTTGGATCATCGTTGGTATCGAGCGATAGGGTGAGCCCAGCGTCTTTAAATTGCCGGAGAAGCTTGGTCACGTGCGGCTGTAATTTTGTCTGCAAGTAATAAGAGGAGAGATGAAAATGCCGCGAGTCTGCCAGGAAGTCAGTGTCGAGATCGCTCTCCGTGAGCTCGGCAATCGTGCCCAGATACGTGAGTATGTTGCGGGCCGCGGCTCTTTGCAGAATGACGCTTAGTCCGCTCTTGGTTGGGCCTGGCACACGTCTCACAAGCGAAGTGTTCACCCCGCAGTCGGTTAGCAGTCGCAGGGCAATGCTGCCCAATTCGTCGTCCCCGATTCGGCTTTGAAATCCGACGCGGCTCCCAAGCGTTGCGAGATTGTGAGCAACAATAGCGGAGGAGCCGCCCAGAGTCAGAATCATGCCATCAGCAAGCAGTTCCCTCTCCAGAGGTAGCTCGTCTGGAAGACCGTAGAGGATTAAGTCAAGATTTAGCTCTCCTGCAATCGTAACGTCAAACCGGGGCATGTTTTTAAGTCGCTCCAAGGGCGGACTGCTCAAAATTTAGCCCAGCTTTATTTACCGGCCGCATTTTGAGAGGTGAGCCGCTCAGCAGTCAGCGGAGGATGGATTAGATGTTGTCCTGGTTCAGCAGGTGGAATCCAAAACAGGGAACTCAAACCGGAAATTGGAAGGCGGAGTGATTGCCGTCCGCTTCACTTTCGCTACGCCGCAGCTTTTGCCGTGCGCGTCGCCTCAACTCCGTCCAGAGCTCGCCATAATGCCATGCTTGCATTCTCGGCTGCATTAAGCGCCCTTGCGGAGGCCTCGGGATTCGATTCCACAAACACGCGTAAAAGTCGAAGCCAGACCTGCGAATGGAAAATATCCGCCGTGGTATGAAGGGTGAAATAGGCGCAAGTCTTTTCACTCGCTCCATAGAGTTCCCTCAATCCCCGAGCTTTTTCCTTGGCGATACGCGGCACTTGCGATTCATACGCGTAGAAGGCTGCCAGAGCCTCTTCCGGAGCACCCTCGCTGGCAACGTTGTAGAAAAACTCCATTAGCTGTTTGATTTCCGGGACTGGCTTGTGGCCATGCAGCGCGCGGTTGCTTCCCATACCTTCTACAAAATCGAGCCATAATTCCGAGTGCGCAGGTGCGGAATCACTCTCAGAGTCGCGCGTGCCTGTCTCATCCGCTAGATTGGCGAGGACCGCGCGTCGCAGACTTCCCTCATCGAGACGAATTCCAAATTGTGCAAGATAGCCAGGAAAAGCCTCGACGTGATGATAGTAATTGCGGGAATATTCTCGTAGATCATCGCGGGTCAAGTCACCGGCGGCCCAAGCTTGATAA
>JALYIM010000164.1 GCA_030775785.1 Acidobacteriota bacterium | reverse complement strand
GCAAAAAGAAGTTCTGGACCTCATCGCCTATCGCAGGAACGCCCTCACGACACCCAGCGTTGCCCAAGGAATCGAATTCTTTTCTTTTCTTCGCGGCATGACTGCGGATGGATTTTTTACCAGCCAGATTGGGATTAAATATCTCGGCTATATAGGAAATGCGTACACGGAATTCAAAGGGTGTCCGCCAGTGCCAGAGGGGTGAAGTTCACTGCGAAGTTGCTCGTGAATTCTGAACAATTAATGACTTCGGTTAGTTTTTTCGCTAGCGCTTTCACTCCTTGCCTGCTCCACCATCTTACGAATAACTTCCACGATGACCTCCGGACGCTGAAGTGGGACCGCGTGGCCACTCCCTTGGGCAATCACGTAGCTGCTTTTTGTTGAGAGGCGTGTGAGTTGCTGCTGAAGCACCTGCCAGCGCTCTTCATTGATTGCATTGTTTTGGGCGCCGGCGCGTTTAGAGTCCCGTGCAATTACGGCCAGCCGAATATCCCCAACCGGGCCTAGCCCGCGAATCTCCTCCGCGCTCCTTTGAAATGTCCCCCACTGGCGATAGTAGGTTTGCTGATATTGCGAACGGCAAGTAATCGCCGTTTTGATGCCCTGCGTATCACTGTCGCCGCCTCCGCACCACTTTCGCCAGCGAGGCAAACCGAAGGGCAAAGTCAACTGCATGGTGCGTAGCCACAGTTTATTCCGCCAACCAAAAGGAATGCTCTCGTCGGGATGAGAGCCGTCAATCAAAATGACCCCGGCGGTTTCGCGGGGAAAGAGTCTTGCAAAGGCAAGGGCATTGAACGCCCCGAAGGAGTGGCCGGCGACAATGTATGGAGGCGTTACTCCAGCGTTGCTCAGCAGAGTGTGCAGTTCCTCGGCCATCACGCCAGGAAGGCGTTCCTTTGGACTCGGATCGCTCCAGCCATATCCTCCCCGATCGTAGGAACACACCCGCGTGAACTTGGCGACTTCGGGTTGCACATAAGCCCAATCCAAGTACGTTCCCACCAGTCCATAGTCAAGCAGCACAGTGGGCCCACCAGTTCCAGAGCAATAAAGATGCAGACGGTAGCCGCCTACGTCTACCAGCTTCCCAGGCGGGTGATAAGTCTGTCGCTCTCGTGCCGCCGAAACGGACTGATAAATTGCTCCTACACACGCCAAAATCAGGCCGCAAATTAATTCGACAACTAAGCAATAACGGAGAGTGCGATAAATAACGCGGGAAGACTCTGCATGGCCCGACGTTCCGGCCGCTACTGTTAACAGCAACAGCACAAGCGGCAATCCGACTGCGAGAATTGCGGCAATGCGTATGGGATGAAACATAGCCGCGTTCATAGTAACGAATGATCACGCTCCGGCAAACGAGAGTTATTGCACGCGCTGAGGAAGACAGGGATACGATCGTGGGTTACACTGATCGGAAAAATGACCACCGGATTTCAATGTGCGGGCTGCGGGGAATGGAATGAGACTTCCGTGGATGAAACTGGAGGACGCAAGCAACGTTACATCGAGGACTGCCAGGTCTGTTGTAAGCCGAATCTTTTGTTGGTCACGAGCGATCTAGAAGACGGGCAATTTATAATTGCAGCCGAACTAGAATAGTCGGAACTCAAAACGGCATTGGAAATTATTTCAGCGTTATAGTAACGCCGATGGACTCTGATCGTCGGAGGTATGCATGGGTATGAGCTACGGCACTCCCGGACGTCCGATTGCGCGCGGGATGGTTGCGCACAATATGGTAACGACACAATTCGAGTTGGATGGCTTCAATGTCGTTCGCACACTGGGCGTTGTTCGCGGGATTGTTGTCCGCTCACGTTCTATCATTGGGACGATTGGCGCCAGCCTGCAAACCCTCGTCGGCGGCAATATTACGCTGCTGACGAACCTATGCGAAAAGACCCGCGCCGATGCTTTTGATTTAATGCTGCAACACGCGTCTGAATTAGGAGGGAACGCGGTCGTCAGCGCGCGCTACGACGCGACCGAGGTGATGCAAGGTGTAACCGAGGTATTGGCATACGGCACGGCGGTCTTCGTGGAGCCCGCGCGCACGAACTAGAGAAAAGTGAAGCGCGCGAGCTGACCCGGGCGGGTTTTCACTTGAACGCCGTGGATGATATTATTGTGGCAATAACTCGAGCGACGCGCTTTCTCAGCGTCCGCCACGACACTCCTCAGTAGCTCAATGGCAGAGCGTCCGGCTGTTAACCGGAGGGTTGTAGGTTCGAGTCCTACCTGAGGAGCCAATCTTTTCTTGGACTTCGCGAACATCTGCAAAAAGAATCTGGGTGAGATAAGGGTTACGTAAATTTACTGAATGGTAATAGGAATTTCGGTGGACTTGGATACCGTTAGTTTTCGCGTTCGGAGTCATTCAGTATTTTATTGACCCGTTTGGCGAAAGGCACAGAGGGCAGCTATACGGTTGACCTCCGCAGGCCGTTCGCAAGATCGGCGCGATATTCTCCCGACTGGTGGTCATAACTCTCGGTCTCTGCTGCTCACCGAGTACATTCGTTCGCTCGTGGTGTGGAAAACGGTCGCGCGTTTAACTGCGCCCTTGTCATCAAAGTCCTCAATCAGCAGATCCGGACCTGTCCGAAGCGCCACCTCCCGCACGTTCACCACGGCATCGGGCGGAATATCGGGCAGCCAAGCTGGATGGGCTGCGAACTTGTGGGCCATGGTACGTGACTCGCACAAGGAAACCCCGATGCTCCGGAATGCCACCTCAGCGAAGTGAACAAGGCGAAGTTATGCAACTTCTACGGTAAGTGTGAATCACACTATTTGTTGCGATGGCTGAAGCATAGAAACAGAATCGAGTTTTCATGGCGAGCTGGGCGTTAAATGAGTGCTGCCCTCCCCCACTGTGTGGCACTTGATGCTAGGCGCTCAGCTCAGCCGCCAGCCCGAAACGTAACGTGTGCACGCGACGGAAGCCCTTGTTCACAAACGCAGCCGTTGCGTTTTGACTATGACTTCGCCTCAAAGGTAAAGACGTCCGGGCGGGAGTAATGGCCTGATACATCCAAAGTTAGGAATTGCTGATCGATTTCTTCAAGATTTAAATCAGCGACGATTAGCTCTTCGCGATCGAATACGGGTTCCACAATGTAGCGCGTGTCGGGCGCGATGATGGAGCTTCCCCCGCGCTCCAACCACTCAGTGCATTGATGGTTTGGATTTAATCGAAGTTCGAGAGGAAGATCGCGAGCGGGCATCATCACTCCTACGGCCAAGACGAAGCATCGGCCTTCAAATGCGTAGTGACGGCTGCATAATTGATGAAGTTCGTGCGCCGTAGGCCAAGCCGCTACGTGCACGCGTTCCCCGGCGTTGTGCATGGCCATTCGGGCTAACGGCATCCAGTGCTCCCAGCAGATCAAGCCGCCAAGCCGGCCACTTCTTGTGTTTACAGAATTCAAGCCGCGACCGTCGCCGTTTCCCCATACCATTCTCTCGGTATATGTAGGTACCAACTTACGATGGTGATTCGCCAGCTTTCCCTCCGCTGTGATGGTAAGCAGGCTGTTATAAAGAGTTCCGTTTCCTGGACCGGATTCCACACGTTCGTTGATGCCTATCACGACATCAATTTTTAGATCGGCGGCGGTTTTACATAACGCTGCGGTCTCTTTGCCCGGAACGGTAACGCTGTTCTGTCTCAAGCGCGCAAACACTCCTTTTGTAGGGGCATAGTCCCACGAGGCGACGTCCGAACAGACGTCAAGCCAAACTGGATAACCCGGCAACCAGGTTTCGCCGAATGCCACCAACTGTGCTCCACGCTTCTTTGCATCTTGAATCAGTTCAATCGCGCGGGACACACTGGCAGTTTTATCCAAATAGACAGGAGCGAATTGCGCGATCGCAGCCCGCAAAGTTTTCGGGTCGCTTCCAGTCCTTCCTTTTGCAGTCACGTTTCGGAGTTTCTTTGCTTTCAGACCGTCCGATGATTTCGTGCGGCTTTTCATCTGTTGTTTCTCTTTGTTAAGCGACTACTTGCAGTATCTCACCCATCGTTTTTTTCGTGATCCGAGGCACGGTAGCATCGTCAGCTGGATAACCGACCGGAATTAATAGATAGGGCTTCTCATTTTTCGGACGGTTCAGTATCTTGCTCAAAAATCCCATTGGACTGGGTGTATGAGTTACCGTGGCTAAGCCGGCCACTTGAAACGCCGCGAGCAGCATGCCAGCCGCGATGCCCACTGACTCCGAAGCATAGTAGTGTTTGGTCTTAACCTCGACCCCCGCGGCATCAAGTTTCAAGCCATAGTCAACCCGAAAAATAACAACGAGATAGGGTGCAGTCTCAAGGAAGACCTTCCGCCAGTCCGTGCCTAACGGCGCTAATGCCGCAAGCCATTCGCGAGGGGCGCGCCGCTCGTAGAACTCTTTCTCTTCGATTTCCGCTGCCTCTCGAATCTGCCGTTTCACTTCTGGACTGGACACTACAACAAATCGCCATGGCTGCTGGTTGGCTCCCGAAGGTGCCGTAGCCGCGGTTTTAATCGCCGTTTCAATTAATTCAAAGGGCACGGGCTCAGGTGAAAACGCGCGTATGGTACGTCGCGCGCTCATGGTTTCGAAGAAGGAAGAAAGACGACGGAATTGTTCTTCCACGGGAAGCCGCTGGCGGACGACCGGATCCATCCGGAGAGGCTGATGTTCTACTCGCGAGTTCTCTTCGCTGTCATTCGGTTTCACTTGTGCTGAATTGCCTCCGGCGACCTTCCCATGTTCAACGGCGCGATTTGCACATTCCAGGAAACGTCCGATTTCTGGGGCAGGTAGCATTTCTCGTGATCGCATGCCTGATAGAAGAATGTTCCTTTGAGTGTGACCGTCCTAGCCTGAGTAAGCGAATGGATGAATGCACGGTCAGCGGACACTGCTACCTCCTGCGTGAGGCGAAAATTGCCCTCATACACGGGCGCTGACTCGTTAATCGCGGGCAGAAACAACACCTTTGCTGTGGGATACTGCAAAGGTGGCATTGTTAGATATGGCGAGGACTCCATCACAAGGCGGATTGGTTTATACCTTTTAGCACCTGGAGCGTAAACATGTGTATCGGGTGGCAACGAAATGGCGGCCACCACTGTGAAGCGGCTTCCCGCAGTTACCACTTCGTCCGACTGGGATAGCGTCAGTTTTATGTGTGGTGCTGCCACTTCACGGCCGCTACCTTCGACCAGATCCGGGAAAAGTTTCAAGATCAGATTACCCGCTGTTCGGCGGTCAGTATATGCCGTCTCAAAAAACTTATCCTTCACGATCCCGTCTGGCGTCACGTAAAAATATCCTGGGAGAGCCATTCCTTTGGTGAATCCGGTTGCCTCTGGGTTCAAAACCCCGAAATCCCGAATGATCTTGGATTCTGGATCGGCAATCAGCGGGTATTCGATTTTGTGTTTTTCACTAAAGTCGCGAAGGATGGCCTCGGAGTCGTAGCTGATGGCTACTAAGCCGATGCCCCGCTTCCCAAACTTTTCACGCGCAGCCTGCAACTGAACCAGTTGCTGTTTGCAGAAGGGTCACCAATCCGCCGACCGGAAGAATAGCAGCACCAGTCCGTTGGGCCCCATCAAGGATGACAGCGTTTGTCCCTTGCCAAACTGATCTTGCGCTTTGAACTTCGCAGCCGGTCTTCCCTCATGTAGGCCTGGCATCTGTTGTGCTGCAAGACTTGAGGCTAACCCTAGCAATAACAGTCCAACAAAGAGTTTCGTCACGATCCTCCAAATCCTTCTCAATTCTGCGATTAAGGGATTACTGTGCATTTTGTCACGACTTACTTCACTGCCGCTATGACTGAATAACTTAAATCCCCAGAGCGATAGGCCTCGAGGATGGTCGTCATACCGCGTATGAACTTTTGCATTTCGCGAGGCAAAACATGGACAATCGGCCGCAGTTGGCGAACACGGTGCAAACAAATCTCCCACGTGCGCACAACCTGATGCGTAATCTCATGGCAGTCTCGAATTATCAGTCCGGCATCTTCAATTTGTCGTTCATAATCCTCAGCAGTTTGCAGCGACGGGCAAAGGAAAGTATCTGCAACTGCCTTCACTCTTTCCTTTTGCATTGACCCAGTCCACGCGCTGAGCATAAGCCGACCTCCTGGTCGAAGGGCGCCAGAAACACGGCGAAAGTATTCGGATTTGTCTCTGAAGTGCTCCGATGACTCCATATTCCAAACCAAGTCAACGGAATCTGAAGGGAACGCGTGAGTCTCTGCATTGGAAACTATGAAACTAGTACTTCCTTCGACTCCGGCGCGAATTGCCTCTTTCTTGGCTAGACGTGCCTGCTTTGGACTGAGCGTGAGTCCTTCAGTGTGGCAACCGTAGCGCAAGGCGAGATAGATGCAAGTTGCCCCGTGACCGCAGCCAACGTCCAAGACCCGAATACCTTTGTGTATATCGCTAAGCCGAGCGCAATAATCAAGCAGATTAAGCTGGGCTTCATTAGGTGCTTCATTCCCGCGCGTGAAAAGGCCGTGATGTATGTGGTCACCCCAAAAGGCCCGGTAAATCCACGCGAATGAATCGTAGTGTTCGCGTATTGCATCGGGCGTCACCATATTTGGAGGCATGTATTCTTGCTTGTGATGCTTTCGCGGTGTGCGAAGTTACAAAGTGGAAGGGCGCGACGGCTTAATTTTCTGCCCCGATTCAGCCACAATCACGTGCTAGGCGCGCAGCACTTCCTACGGTGAGATGCGATCAAGTTTGATCGAGGCACTGTCATAATCGCCCTGGAGCGTCACCGGCAGACCATGATTAGCGAGATAGGCGCCGCTGACGTCATGCGGAAGTTCGATACGTTTTTCCGAGGGCAAGCCGCCTAAGCGAGAAATGCGATAGGTTGCGGTCTCATCCAGGCCGCGGAACATGATTGCCGGGACGGTGCGGCCAAATCGCTGGGAGTGCAAAAATAAAAATAGCACCGCTTTCGATTTGTCCTCTGAAACAAATTCGTTACCTATCACATTGCCGTCGCCGGGCAGTTCGAGACGGTAAAGCGCTCCGTTCTGCACCGTCTCACGGACAGACTTGTAATAACTGATCAACTGTTTCGCCACGTCGAGCTCTGGTTGTCCCCATCGGTTTAAGTCTGCACCGATACCCAACGATCCCTGCATTGCCACAAGGAAACGAAACTGGAGGGGAACACTGCGACCGTTGAAGTTGGGGACATCGGTTACCCAGTCCGTCATGATGTGCGGCGTGTAGGCGTAGCTGAAGCCTTGCTGAATCGCGAGCCGATCGAAAGCTTCCGTGTTATCTGACGGCCAAACTTGCTCCGCGCGTCGCAGGATTTCCAGATCTACGCGCCCACCACCACCAGAGCAGGATTCAATCTCCAGTGCGGGATGTTTGTGACGTAGTTGATCGAGGATGTCGTACAGATTATTCGTATAACGGACCCAAATACTCTTCTGCTCCTCCGGAGGGACTTCTGGCCAGCCGGGCTCGGTAAAATTTAGGTTGTAATCCCACTTCAAAAAATCAATGTTGTTGACCGTCACAAGCTGGTCAAGCCGGCGAAATAAATATTCCTTCACGTCGTCACGGGCGATATTGAGCAGGAGTCGGTTGTCATTCGCTCCCAGGGGACGTCCATTGAAACGCATCGCCCAGTCTGGGTGTTTGTGATACAACTCACTGTGGAGACTCACGGTTTCCGGTTCAACCCAAAGCCCGAAGCTCATTCCGAGCCCCTGCACATAACGGATCAGTGGTCCGAGACCGTTGGGAAACTCTTGCTGGTTTACATTCCAATCTCCCAAATGATCGAACCACCCGCTATCCACCACGAAGCGCTCGATGCCCAAGCCGGCGGCCTTCTCCGCAAGTGCCTTTTGCCCCACTTCGTCAACTTTGCTTCCCGTTGCATAGAAAGAGTTATAAAGCACGGGACGAAGTCGAGTACCGGATTCACTGGGCAGTATTTCTTTCCGCTCAAAGGCATGCAGAATGCGTGATGCCGCGCCGATTCCACCCTCCGTATAGCCGGTATAAAAAGGTGGGGTCGCAAGAGATTCGCCAGGACCGAGGCGATAACCAAAGTCAAAGGGATTGAAGCCCCCAGTCACACGGACCTCTTGATTAGGAGTTTCCTCAATGCTTATGCGCCAACTTCCGCTCCAACCCAGCGCTCCAAACCAGACCGCCCCATGCTCACTATCTGTATTGCCATCGTGATCCAGGGCAAACCACGGATTCGCCTGCACGCTTGTGGTACCACGCCGGCTTTCCAGCAATTTTCCACCCGGAAGGACGGGTTCCTCGTTCAAGTGCCATTCGCCTGCCCAGCGGCCAGTGAGATAGCGCAGACGGTATCCACTGCCCTGAGGAAGACACCAGGCTGCGGACTGCGCGCTTTCAAGCACAGCGGACTTTTCCGTGCGATTCACAATAGTGGCCTCGCGGCGGAGCATTCCGGTGTTCGGATATACCGTGTAATGCAGTTGCACATAGAATGCGCGTTCGATGTCTTTGAGCGTGACAATCAAAGTGTTATTCGCGATGCGATGCTCCACGTAGTGCAGAACGAGGTCGCGATTGCCATCGGGGAATGTTGCTTTAACTCCAGGTTCGACATAGAGCCCGGCGCCCCATCCCGGATACTCTTGTGGAGTCTCGTTCGTGCTCAGGTCGAATCCCGACCAATCCGGCAGGCTGTGGGCGGTTTGGAAGTCGTCATCCCGCCACACCCGTCCACCCCAGTAGATGTGCTGCAAAATACCTTGCTCATTGATACCGAAAACGTAGGACGACTTACCCAGGTCAAGAATGAATACTTTAGTGCTCTTCATAAATCTGATCGGGTTTTGCGCAAGTCCCGGGGTCAGATAGAAAAATACGACGAGGAATAAAATCCATCCTAGTTTTGACATCTTCGCAGCAACTTTCACTATTAGGCTCCGTCTTTGGAGTAACACGCCGATCAGATGCTACTTCTGCGGTTTGCCTGAAATGACCTGCATCCGCAACCACCAGCTCTTAGTTTCACGTCCAGGCAGGAAGTCGTACTCTCCGCGCTTTATTGCTTCCTCAAGCGAGTCCGGTCGCCCCGTACAGGGCTCGAGGGCTACCGTGAAGTGTTTTGGTGCCCTGCTGAGCGGCCATCCTCCGCTACATATCCACAGACCAACGAATGGAACCAGTTTGGGATCAAAGCGGAAAACGAGGCTTTCGTTGCTTTTAGGGTAGAACAGCGCACAAAATCCTTCCGATAAGCGTGGTGTAAATAGCTTGTCCGCCCAGCCCGTTGCCGGTTCTGCCACAGTGCTGATATTTGCTTTGCGGTCGAATTTATCTATGGTTTCGGGCCAAGAGCACAGGTCGCCGCTTTTGCCTAGCCTGTCATCATTAGACCAATTCACTTCTAGTTCACGTACTTCCGCAGGCAACAAAATCTTTGCTCCCGGTTCCACGGCCAACAGCGGATGAGCGGACCACAGAAACCGGAGGTCCGCATCGCTCAAATTGGTGATCTGATAATTCAATAGAAGCGTGTTTTCCTCCAGTTTCATCCGCCGGGTGAGCATGTACGGCAAGCTTCTGCCCCGAACCTCCAACGCAACCTCGTTCGCAGTGGTGTGAAATTTCCATGGCATGGACCACAAATCACCGTGATCGGGTAGCTGCTGCCCTGCGAAAGGTCCGTCCGGATACCGGCACGCGGTCACGGTGGGAATGCACTCATCAAAACCACTTGTATCGTAATCCTCGAACTTCGCATTCTCAGATGGTTGCCGATACCCGCGCTCCTCCTCCGGTGGTTGCAACAAGAATTCGCGGCATGTTTGCTTGCACAACAGAGAAACAATCTTCCCTCCCAGCTCAGGAAGAATCTCGACACGAATGGTGCTGTTCTCCAGAATGACCGTAGCGAAAGCGCCTCGGTTTCCGTGAAGGATTGCGCGGTGGCTCGAGAATGTGCTGGGCGTATCACTCATTCGGCTGCAGAATTGATGCACTCTCTATGGCATACCCAATCCACGGGATCGTGCCTCTTCGGAAATTCATATGGATGCGTGCTCCCAGGTCCGCAGCCACCGAGGATTTGAGCTTACCCGGAGTGATCTTTCATTACTGTCTCTCCGCTCCCACCTTCTCTAATGAGAAAGAAGTTGCATCGTAGTCACCGCTCAGGGCCAGGTCCACTCCTTGATTCATCAGATATGCCCCGCTGACTACATCAAATTTGTCGATCAGTTTGGTATCTATACGGCGAATGCGATATAGAGCTTTTTCTTCAAGGCCGCGAAGGCGCAAAGACGGCAACAGGCTTCCGAAATGCTGAGAGCGCTGGTACGCGTAGACGACGGCTTGCAGGCCGCTCTCAGAAACATATTCGACTGCGGAAAATTCCTGCTTGCTGGGGGAGGCGAGACGATAAAGCCGGCCGTTCTGGACTGTCTGGCGCACTTCTTTGTAGTAAGCGATCATCTGCTTAGCTGTCGCGAAATCTTCTTCCTGCCATTTCGTCAGGTTTGCGCCTATGCCGAGCGATCCTTGCATTGCCACCAGGAAACGGAATTTAAGGGGCACGCTGCGACCGTTGAAATTAGGGACGTCGGTTACCCAATCCATCATTACGTGCGGGGGGTACGCGTAAGAAAAACCTTCTTGGATACTCATACGATCAAGGGCTTCGGTATTGTCTGAGGTCCACACCTGGTCGGTGCGGCGCAATATTCCGAGGTCAGCGCGACCGCCGCCGCTGGAGCAGGTCTCGATTTCAAGCTTAGGATATTTGCGTCTTATCCGATCCAGGATCTCGTATAGATTTTTGGTGTAGCCCACGTAGAAATTCCGCTGTTCTTCGGGAGAAATCTCGGGCCACCCGGGCTCCGTAAAGTAGCGGTTGTAGTCCCACTTAATAAAGGCAATATCGTTGTTTGCCAGCAGCTTGTCGAGCCAGTTGAAGGTGTACTCCTTCACATCGTTGCGTGCCATATTAAGAACGAGCTGATTGCGGGATTCGGTACGCGGCCGACCGGGGAAGTTCATCGCCCAATCCGGATGCGCACGATAGAGATCGCTATCGGGATTCACCATCTCGGGCTCGACCCATATGCCAAAGTCCATTCCCAGACTGTGCACGTGGTCGATCAATGGCTTTAGCCCATTCGGAAATTTCTCCGAGTTAACATACCAATCGCCCAGACCAGCATGGTCATTGTTGCGTTTGCCAAACCACCCGTCGTCCATTACGAAACGCTCCGCACCGATAGCTGCGGCCTTGTCCGCCAGAACACTCTGGTTAGTCACATTGACGTTAAATTCGGTTGCCTCCCATGAGTTGTAGAGCACCGGACGTACACCATTGGCTGTGTTGGCAGGAAGAATTTTCGTACGTTCGAAGCGATGAAGAATGCGCGAAGCCTCCCCAATCCCTCCTTCCGTGAAACCCGCATAAAACGGCGGCGTAGTAAGGGATTGGTTTGGAGCTAGTCGGTAGGCGAAATCAAAGGTGTTGTAACCACCTGACACGCGCACTTGCAAGTCAGAAGTTTGTTCGACGGCGATGCGCCAGTTCCCGCTCCACCCTAATGCACCAAACCAAACATCACCGTGCTCCGCGTCGTGGTTATCGTTGCGATCAATCGCGAACCATGGATTCATTTGGTGACTGGTGCTGCCGCGCCGGCTTTCGAGAATCTGAGTGCCCGTACGAATGGGTTCTTCGTTAAGTTGGAACTCTCCTCCCCAGCGTCCAGTCAGGTACCGCAGGCGATAACCGGGGCCGCGAGGGAGGACCCATGCGGCAGATTGCGCGCTCTCAACGGTCACCGGCGTGCCAGTTTTGTTCTCGATGGTTACATCCCTGCTCAGAATTCCAGTGTCGGGAAAAACCGTGTAATGCAGATGGGCATAGAGCGGAAGATTAATGTCTTTGAGCGTTACCGTAAGTGTATCGCCATCAATGGTGTGGTTAAGGTAATGCAGGATCACGGCGCGATTGCCATCGGGAAAGGTAACCTTCAGCCCAGGCTCTTGGTAGAATGCGCCGCCCCAGCCGGGATATTCTTGTCGGTCAGCGGTTGTTGACTCGGCCGGCGGGGACGCGGAGATATCTTCATCGTGCCACAACCGTTCTCCCCAATAGCGATGTTCGAGTTCCCCGTCGGGATTGACGCTGAATGCATAGGAAACCTTGCCCACATCGAGAACAAAGAGTTTCTTAGCCTCGACGTAACGGATAGGCGCCTGTGCGAGAGCGGGCCTGGCCAAAATTAATAACAAAAATGTGCAGATACTTCTTTTCATGATTGCCTCTTTTAAGACAGACAATGCGATGGAAGCCATTCAAATTAAGAAGGCAGTACGAGCCTGCCTAGGTACTCCAAAACGCCTCTATTTCTTCCAATGTCTTTCCTCTGGTTTCGGGCAACTGCAATTTGATGAAGATAAAACCGATCGCGCAAATTCCGGCATAGATCCAGAACGTGCCGGAGGCGCCAAGCGCGTGATTCAACAAAGGGAAAGTGTAGGTAAGAATGAACGACGCAATCCAAAGCGCAGAGACCGCTATCGCCACCGCGGTGCCACGTACCTGGTTCGGAAAGATCTCTGAAATTACCACCCAGGCCACGGGAGCAAGTGACATCGCATAACACGCGATCGCTCCTACCACTAACATGAGAGTGTAAATGCCATGCCGATGGGCGTGGTAGGCCGCTCCCAGCAGGGTGTAAACCACGGTTAATCCGGCGGAGCCAAACAACATCAGAGCACGGCGGCCCGCTTTATCCACTAAACCCATGGCTACGAATGTGAAGATGAGGTTAACTGCGCCGGTGACAACAATGTTGAAGAGGATATCTGATACTGTGAATCCGGCGGCGGCGAAGACCTCCTCGGCGTAGTTGAAGATGACGTTGATGCCGCACCACTGTTGGAATACCGCTAGCACAATACCCACCAGTAACGCTTTTCTCACTCTGGGCTCGAATAGCTTTTTAAATTCCGTCTTGTCGGTCGCGTGCACCAGGGTAGCTTCGATTTCCACCAAAGCCTGTTCGGCGTAAGCTGTGCCGCCAATTTTGGCAAGAGTCAATCGGGCCTTCGCTTGTGCTCCTTTCTTCGCCAGCCAGCGCGGGCTCTCCGGAACGAAGAGCATTCCCACGAAGAAGAGGAGGGAAGGGACAACCGTGGCACCAAACATCCATCGCCACCCTACCTGCCCATTCCATGAGTTCAGTATCTGGTCGGCGGTGGCGGAAGCGGGAACAGGTCGAGCAATCAGCCAGTTAACTACTTGCGCCAGGAGTATTCCGATCACCACAGTAAGTTGGTTGATTGAAACCAGGCGCCCGCGCAATTTTGCGGGAGAGACTTCAGCGATGTACATCGGCGAAAGGCTTGAAGCAAGCCCAATGGCCAAGCCGCCCGCGATCCTCCAGCTATAGAAGACGTGGAAAGAATTGGCGAGGCCGGTTCCTGCCGAGGAGACGGCGAAAAGGCATGCGGACAAGACCAAAAGCGGCTTGCGTCCGAAGCGATCGGTTAGCGCCCCGGAGAGCACGGCTCCGAGTAGGCAGCCAACCAGTGCACAGCTCATCGCCCATCCTTGCTGGGCGGGATCGCCCAGGTGAAAATATTTTTCGTAAAATGGCTTTGCGCCGCCAATGACTACCCAGTCGTATCCAAAGAGAAGCCCACCAAGGGCAGCTACCAGCGAAATCACCCAGATGTATGTCTTGTTAAATGCGGATTCGGCGCTTGCGGTGGAGGCAGAGAGATTAGTCATAAGGTTCCGAAGGATTGCCCGTCCTTGACTGGGTTTTAATAAAAAAATGTATGCATGGTCTCAACCATCCTGGCAGCTAAGCACGCCATACCTTGCGATAAGCGGAAAAGCCAGTGGGACGCAGAACATCGAATTCCACTCGCAGCGGTTCTTTCTCGCTGAATTTAATTCCTATCGTTACCCGCTTACCCGGCTCTAAGGGCGAAAGGTCAGACTCGCAGCGTTCCACTGGAATCTCTCCATAGCCGTAAAACACTGCTCGCAGCTTGTATCCAGTTATCTGGTAAGCGGGAATGCTATTACGTGTTGTGAGAGTGACGGCGAAGTCTGCAGGCTGTCCGGAAACCTCTAGCGATTCAATGGGGCTTGACTCACCTCGCAGCCCGTCGTAGGACAGTTTTTTATTTCCGTAGAGATCAACCACGCCATGGATGCGCTGTTTAGCTGCTCCGGTCCCTTTGTCGCCGATATGAGTGCGGTAATCGTTGTAGCAGAAAAAGATCAGACCCCCAACGAAATCCACTTCCCGAGCGACAGCGGTATGGTCTTTCAAGACTTCGCCGCGACGGACATCGCCCTCGGGGCGCTCGGGGGTGCAAGCGCAATATCCATATTCAGAGATGACGATTGGTTTATCCGGAAAGGCCTCGTGAATTTCTTTTAGGTTGCGCCGCAGATCGTTCGGCGTGCCGCCATACCAGCTTTCGTAGTATTCATTCCATTCGATGAAATCCATCAATGCGGCAACATCTTCTGATGGAGTTTTCTGCAGCGAGTTGGATGCGTAAGAACAAAGCCGTCGTGGATTGAGTTTCTTGGCTTCTTCAAGCATCCGTTTGGCAAACCGGTATGCGGGAGGATTTTGTCCTCCGATCTCGTTGCACAATCCCCAAGAGACGATGCAGGGATGGTTGCGGTCACGCTCGATCATCTCCCGCAATTGCTCCAATCCGTTTTGCATCAGCTCTGGAAGTGGATCGGGACCCATGTCCTTGAAAGTGTCAGGCCCCCAGGTCGGAACTTCGCTTTGAAGTAATATGCCGTGGCGATCGCAGTAATCGAGCACCCGGCGATCTTGCGGCCAGTGGACGCGCGTAAAAATGCAATTCAAATCTTTCAGATCACGGTGGTCGTGCTCGATCCATTCGGCGGGCTCAGCCATGCCGAACTCGGGATTACTCCCAGCCATGCGTTCGACCCCCATCAGTTTCACTCGCTCGCCGTTCAGGTGGAAGCCGGCATCTTTTACCTCGAACGCCCGGATGCCAAAGGTTGTGGTCATCGCATGCAAGAGTTGACCTTCATCGGCCGAACGTCTTCGGCGCTGGCTCGATGAAACTCCCGAGAGCATGATCTTCAGTGAGTAAAGATCCGGATGGTCGAAGTGCCACAACAGAGGTTGCTGGATTGTGAACGCCGGCAATGTAAAGCTACTAGACTTGCCGGCTTCGAGCGAAACAGACGCGATCCCATATTTTTCGAGAACGTTCTTCCCCGTCTTCTCCTGGACGATCCGGATCCCCAACTCTCCTTTCCATTGACGCAGAGAGTTGTTCTGGATGACGGCAGAAATTTCTACATCTGCATGGTTGGAGGGAATGTCGGGGAAGGCCTCCACAATGAGGTGCTCGATAAAAACTTGCGGGGTAATCAAAAGACGTACGGGGCGATAGATTCCTCCATCATGTGCCCAGTCACTGGAATGGCCTCGCGGCAGCATGGATTCATTGAAGGTATTGTCAACTCTTACAACGATGAGATTTTCCCGTTCCCAGCGCAACAATGACGTGATATCGAGCGTGAACGTCGTGTATCCCTTTTTCAGGTGTGAGCCCGCCAGCTTTCCATTCACCCAGACCGTGGCAGAATGGAAAACCGCCTCAAACTCAACTCTCACTGTTTTATGCTGCCATTCAGCTAAAGCCACAAAAAAGCGCCGATACCAACCCAAGCCTCGATACTCTTCCGTTCCCGGGGTGATTTGCCAGGTATTGGGAACCGGCACGCTCGACCAGTCGGGATGGGGCGAAGAAGGGGATTCTTCGGAGAACCAGTTCTCGCTTTCTCCTCTCGTGTCGGGGTCAAGGCGAAATCCCCACTCGCCATCAAGCGAAACTTCGTCAGTTAGACAATCCCTCAACGAGAGAGATTCCCCGACGACAGGGGTAGCGAGGGCTGATGCAGCGCTAGCTAACGCTGCTGCCGAGCCGTAGGCTAGAAAATCTCTGCGAGATCGCACCGAACCTGCCTTTTCAGCGAATAAATATTAAGATATTTTCAGACCGTGCACGTGCACGACAATACCCACGTCACGCATTAGGCCACACCCAAAACAGTGCTGTCAAACATCAAATCGCTGTTTGGAGTGCAATCAAAGAACATGCCGCGATTCGAGAAGCGGCATCAGCTTCGTAAGGCGGGTGTGCTCACGATGCGGTTCATTTCGCGATGACGCGCCGGTGCGTTGACGGGGAGAACATGGTTTATTTCGAGGAGTAGAGCTATGAAACGGATAAATGTTTTTTGTTTGTTGCTTATGGCAATCCTGCCGGGTTACGCGCAAGTCCCCGAGTCCCCTGTCTCGCCACGTAAGGACCATACGAGCCAAGTGATTACAGTTGATCCGTCTCACAGTTGGGGACCCTGGGATGGGTGGGGTAGCTCTTTGGCGTGGTGGGGGCGCGCCATTGGAGGCTCGGATAACGCTGATTTGTATGCCGATCTCATCTACACCACTGAAAATATTCGAGTCGGCGGAAAACACTATCCGGGACTGGGCTTCAACATCGCGCGCTACAACGTTGGCGGCGGTGGAATCAATCAACCCCTGGAGCGCAAATCTCCTAGAAACCCCTGGCATCGGGATATGCACAGTTACTGGCAAGAGCCGGAGAATGCCGATTCTAGTCGCAGCGGTTGGAATTGGAAGCTAGATGCCAACCAGCGTTCGATGATGGCGATGGCAAAGCTGCGAGGGGCGAACAGGTTCGAAATGTTTTCCGATTCCCCACCTTGGTGGATGAACAAAAACCACAGTACAGCGGGGAGTGATACGGGTGGAGATTGCCTTGAACCCGCTCACTACGACCAATTTGTTGAATACCTTGCGGTGGTGGCGAAGTATGCCCGGGAGCATTGGGCCGTGAACTTCGAATCACTTGAGCCATTCAACGAGCCCTCGGCAGATTGGTGGAAATTCCCCGGATCCCAAGAGGGCTGCCATTTCGATGTCGCTACCCAGCGGACCGTAATTCCCAAGTTGCGCAATGCTCTCGACGTTGCGGGACTCGGAAAAGTGCTCATTGCGACGAGCGATGAAAATAGCGTTGACGTCGCGCTGGATACTTGGAATAAATTCGGCGACTCTACGCACTCACTGGTCGGAGCTCTAAACGTCCACGGTTATTTTTCTGGAACCCACACGAATCGCGGAGCCAACATGCCATTGCTCCACGCGGCCACCGGTGGCTCTAGACGGCTTTGGATGTCGGAGTACGGCGACGACGACGCCTCTGGCCTGACCATGGCTCGAAGCATTCTCCAAGATATAAGACGCCTGCGTCCCACAGCCTGGATATATTGGCAGCCCGTCGAACCGGAGCTGTCTGGCTGGGGATTGATCAATGCCACTTATATGGAAAATTCCGACGATGGCAAGCGTGCGATCTCAACTCCATTGACTCGCATAAATCGGAAGTTTTTTGTTCTCGGCCAATTTACCCGCTACATCCGCGAAGGATTTCAAATGATTGATGTGGACGAGCAGAATTCCATTGCCGCCTACGACTCGAACGCTCACCAGCTTGTCATTATTACTTTGAACGAAGAGGGCGCCAGGTGGGTGCGCTACGACCTCTCACGCTTTTCGCGGGTTGGTTCCACGGTTACCCGCATTGCGACCACGACCGCACCCGGAAAAGATGTACCCGACTACGAGGAAAAAGAACAACCTAAATTGAAAACCAATGGCCCGCAGGGAAAGGGATTCGAGTCATTCTTTTATCCGAACATGGTACAAACTTTTATATTGGGCGGCGTATATCCATGAACGGAAGCTTATTGGCTGGATTTGAGATTCTTCCGAAACTACTTTGCCAAAAGAAGGTCTCGATCTAAGTAATCCATTTGACCAGATCGCCCACAGTCACGGGCGAGGAAGAATCAGTGCCGCGTGGCATTGAGGGTCCTATTGCCAGCGCTTCGTTATGGTCTTCAAACCAGACCAGGAACGAAGATTGTTCTGCGCCAGAAAGCCTCTGCTGGTTCAACCAGTTGTAGTAAGCGCCCATGTCGGCATCTACGATCGAGCCTTCGGCATCAATCTCGGCTTGAGAATGATTGGCCGAGAGCAGCTCATTCATTGGCTTTAGGCGTTGCCGCGGAGCGAAGCGCACCAGCATAGTGAGTGGCTGCGCTCGTCGTAATGCCTCGCGTGCTGTCCATTGCGCAAAGGTTGTACTGAAGATCTGCGTTCCTGAACCTTCGGTCAGCACACTGACCTGGAAGCGGTTCAACACTGGATCATCCAAGTCGCGCAATCCCAAATCTTCAGGCCGCATCTCAGACAGTATTGTTCGCAGTTTTTCCGGTCCCATACCGGCAGATTGGATATGGCTTTCCATTCTTTGCAATAGGGAAGAGCGTAGCGCTGCAAGTCCCTGGTAGGAAACGCAAGTAAGGGAGGAGGCGTGTTCCATCGCCTCTCCCCCATCAATGTACCAGTGTCCATATTGTGCGGGATGTTTTGTTGAGCGTTCGGCAACCACCGCAAGCAGCATCTTCATTCCATTTTCAGGATGGACGCGAGTAAAACGGACACCATGGGGTCGCAATTTGCGAAACAAAGGATAAGAATTTATCCCGGCTCCTTGACCGAGAACTGCCATTCCTAGTCTAGCCACCGGAGGTTGCTCCGGCGGAGACGCGGCCTGAAGGCGGCCGGAGTAATCCAGGGCTGCCTTGTGAAATTCATCCACCTGATGCGTGGTCCAGAGATCGGAGGACAGTTGCTCTACGAATTCCCCCGGTGAGTTTACCCAATCCAGTTGTTCGAGCTTTGGAGACAATTTGATGTTGGCGAAGCCTTGAAACCACTCTCGCATCTGGTCCGATGAGAGCGATCTGATTACCTCAAGCTGGTCTTCCTGTTCCTTGCGTTCGGCAGGAAACTTCCAGTCGTATCCGATGACCTCACGTAACAGGCTGGGAACAAAACTTAAAGGCAACCGCCGCAGCAAATCCAGGTGAGCCGTGACTAGCTTTCTCGCCTGTGGCGGGTAATGATGGAAGTGTTCTGCAAGAAGCTCAGTTGGAAGCATGGATTAGAGCACCTCGGGGATCAGTTTGCCCTGCGCCAGTGAGGCAGAGAAACCCAGCAAAGCACCGAGTGTGGGGACCAGGTCGGTTGGTTCCACCGGTCGGTCTACGATTACCCCTTCACGAATGCCCGGCCCCAAAGCCATCATCCACGTAGTCCGGGAGAGTGCATCGCCAGTGCGATGATGCTGGAAGCCATTGCCGGAAGAATCGAGATCGGAATCACGACCAAAATCAGGAAGAACCAGCATAGTCGTCTTGCCTGCGTATTCTGGCTCATCCCCGATCGTCTTCCACAACTCCCCACAGAGGCGGTCCGTGCGGCGGATGGCGTCTACGTAAAGCGAATAAGCTCCCGCGTGCGCAATATCAATGTCGTGGAGAGTAACCCACAGCAGGCTGGGTGCGAGCTGCCGCATCAGTCGGCGCGCAATGTAAACCGAAAGTTCATCGGGGCTTTCGAGACTACGAGCATGTGCCGTGAAATCCGCCACCGAGAGTTTTAGCAGCTCCTCCAGTTGCTGAGACTGAATCTCGTTTCCCCGGAGTTCGGGGGTGTAAAACGGGGTTTCATAGTTATCCCTTAACAAATGGTCGTAAGCCGGATTGTTTGCTGAAATGGCTGCTTTTAACAGGTGCTTTGGAAGAATTACTCCAGCGCCTAGTCCCGCGCCGTAAGAGCGGTGACTGCTCTCGCCGATCCGATTGAAGCCGTTACTGGGAGCTACGACCCAGGCATCAGAGGAAGGGCGCTTCAAATCCTTGCGGAAGTATTCGAAGACGGTAGGATGTTCTGGAGGCAGTGAAGCAAAATTATTCACCCGCTCGTACACGCCGGTCGCCAGGCTGGCAGTTGCAACATAATGCCCAAGAATTCCGCGATTCACCACCTGAGGAAAGAATGTTGCTCGTGGAATAAGGTTCTTGATGAGATTCGGAATATTTTCCTGGCCCTCGGGCGCAAAAGTTTCCTGGTCGCGCGCCCCGCCCCCAAACGTCACGACAATGCACTTCCTTCCTTTCGGAACAGGCAAGGCGTGAAGTAGTGGAGTGAATCCCATCATGCTGCTGCCAAGGCCGACTCCCGCAGCGACCCGCAAGAACTCGCGCCGGCTGCAAGCTATCCGCTGCGATAGTTCGCGAAATCCGCCGCTTGCCTTATCGTTTGGCACATCGTTGCTCATTCCAGGATTCTGTTCTCCAAAAAATTGTTGTTCGCGTGTCGCGCAAAAATTACGCCGAAGGATATGTGAAGTCAAACATCGCGCCGACCCCAAAAATGTGTGACATGAAATTAGGTTGACGCGTCGAATATTACAAACTCATTATTCTCGTATGTGTACCGCACGCGGCTGATGATATCCCTTTTTCAAGGTGCTGATGGTTCTTCGGCCTTCAAATTGGTCGCGATCTGCCCGACGCCTAAAGCGGAACACGATTTTGCGGGATTACGTTCTATCCTTTGTATACTGTCGTTGGCGATCCCAACACGCTTGGCTGTTCTCGGACCAGAACAGTATTCCCAACGGCAGGGACTTCCACCCACAGCCCCAGGAATATCCTCGGGTTCACTTTGGATTGGGCAAGGCGACGAGAATCGATAGCATAGAAATCGATTGGCCCAGCGGGGTTAAGCAGGAAGTTGTCCCTCCCTGTATCAATCGCATATTTAATGTGGTAGAAGGCGGCGGAATCAGAACAACTAATTCTCATCTACTCCCGCCCATCATTTGCCAGGTGCATGCTGTAGACAAACTGCTGAATCTGAGAACTCTGCTTATTTGTCTCCGCGAGTTCCAGCTTGTGGAGACGTTCGAATTCGGCAAACTCTTGTTGTGCACGGTCGCTTTCGCCTGCGTGCGCAAACGCCTGGCCTAAGCGATAGTGGATCGTCGCGTTTTCAGGGTTAATCGCAAGGGCCTGCTTATATTGACGAATAGCATCATCGAACTTTCGCTGGGTAGCATAGAGTATTCCCAATTGAAGGTACGCCTCACTGCTTCTAGGATCGAGCGAGACCGCAGTCTTTAGCAGCGTTTCAATTTCCTCCATCGCCTCTACTCCATCTGGATGCTCTTGATGCTCCTTCCAGAGACTCATCGCATAGTAGTAACGAAGGGAAGCATTATCCTGATTGGTTTTTATAGATTGTTTTAAGCGAGACCTAACCGACTCTGCGATTGCCGGAGAGAGGTTTTCGTAATCCTTTCCTAAGAGAATCAGCGGTAACGAGTTGGATAGATCCATCTCACCAGCCTTCATCAATGCTTTGGCGCCTTCGTCAAAACGCCCTAAACCATTCAATGCAATTCCGACAGCAGTCTGCAGCTTGCTGGAATTCGGAAACTTTTCGATCCCTGCGTTGAAGATCTCGACCGCTGGCTCAAACGTTTGGTGCCGCATGAGCTCGACACCCCAATCCAGAATATTACTCTCGCTAGGATCCATGCGAGCTGCCGTCTCATACTGAGTGGCTGCGGCTAAATAGCTCTTAGCTTTTTCTTCCACTTCTCCCAATAAAGAATGAAGTTCCGCAGTATTGTTTACTTTAATCAACTGCTGAATTTGCTCGCGCGCTTGCTCGAGATCGCCGGATTGTTCATAGGCCAATGCCAGATCGTAGCCATTGTTGTAAACCGCAGGATTTAATTCTTGAGCGCGCTTTAAATAGGGAAGAGCCTCTTTCACTTTTCCAGCCTGGATATAAAACTCTCCCAGATTATGGTTAGCTTCGAAATTGTGAGGTTCGAGCTTCACGACACGAATAAACTGTGTCTCCGCTTCGCTATTGCGATGAAGTTGGACCAGATTCGCAGCCAGACTAGTCGCTGCTGCCGCGCTCTTTGAGTTGAGGCGAACCGCCTTCGTGAGATACGGATTAGCCTTCTCGTACTGCCCTCTTGCCACGTAGATCAACCCGGCTAGCTCATTCAGCTCAAAGCCATTGGGCCGATGCTCAAGGAGGGGCGCAAGAATGCGCTGAGCCTCGGAGTATTGCTGAGAGTGGTAAGCGGCGACGGCGGACTGAAAGCGGCGCTGTATCTCCGCTGTCATGCCGTTTGGAGTTGCGCCAGATTTCTGGGGAGGCGAGCCTGCTGAAACACCGACTAGCAGTGAGAGTAGAGCTGGATAGGCGAGTGTGCGGACGCACGATTTGCGAAAGATGCGGATCATGATGATCGTGCTTCATCATAACTCTAGCGCTCGAAAGCGAAAGAGCAGACACTGATTAGCTTTCTACAAGCGGGAGCAGAAGATGAGGTCAAGTCTGGTCACGGGATTTGGATGAAACTCGTCCCCAGATGTAGCCATCGCATCTGTTCCTGAGCCTCGAGATGATTGACGTCGAGTTTCAGCACAGCTTGAAAATATTTCTCTGCTTGTTCCAGATTGCCGAGACCAAGATGAGCGAGACCCACCAGGAAGTCTGAATCGATTTCATTCCGCTTCTGCAAGTCGTCTTCAAATAACAAGAAGTTAGGCAACGATGTTGCGAAATAGTCAACTTTAACCTCCATATTTGCCTGGAGAGCGGCGGCTTCCAACAGTTCTAGCAGAAGCCGCACTGAATGTTCTTTCTGTCCCAGTTCTTTTAGCGCTAGCGCACGATAGAAAGTCATAGGCGAAAGAGTCGGCCCGACTTTCGCCGCTTGCTCGAAGGCCTGGCTTGCCTCCTTTGTAGCACCCAATGCCTTATGCGCTAATCCCACGAAGTGAATCACATTGTTTTCAGGCGTGAGTAGGTGCTTGCCCTCGCCCAAATTTGCTGGGTAGTGCTGTGCGGCTACGAAGTGAGTTAACGCCTCTTCCGCCCTGCCGCGTTGCAGCGCCTCCCGGCCAAGAATCAGGTGAGCCCGAATGTATTGACTTGAAACCATGCCTTCTCCGCCCTCCCAAGGATGGAATCGTCTGGCCTGAAGGATGGCTAATGCCTTCTTGGATTTTCCTGTCTGGTTGTAAAGAGTGACCAGCTCAATCGTTAGATCATCCCGCTGCTCGACCAGGGCCGGATGTTTCTCAAGCCGCGACAATCGCTGTTTTGGAGGCTTTCCCAGTCTCTTGGCCAGTTGATCCATCTCATACAGCAACCGGGCATCATTAGGATTGGCCTCAAATGCCCGGCGATAACATGTGGTTGCTTTCTCAGGATCGTGAGAGACATTGTAGTAAGCGATTCCCAGGTTTCTCCAGGCAATCGAGAAATTGGGATTAAGCTTGATCGATTTTTCCCAGTTTTTAATCGCTTCTTCGTAGCGTTTCTTGTCGTAAAGCAGATTGCCCAAATAGTAACAAGCCATTGCATCCTTAGGCTTCGCACGGAGTGCAGTCTGCAGAATAATCATCTCTTCCAGCTGGGAAGGGAAGCAATAGTCTGATGGCGCTTGCGCCGCATGACCATACAACTCTAGCGCTCGCTTTAAATCCAACTTTTGTTGGTGGAAGAATCCCAATGCATAAAACAGCATGGGATAGGTGGACTTGCCTGATACTCTTTTGAGGAACTCGATCGCATCCGCGTAGAGCCCGGCGCCGGCATAGTCGAAAGCAATATCAAGAGATGTTTGCACCTGCCCTTGCATAAGGGCCGTGAGCTCGCCCAGCAGATTTTTTGCGCTACCGTCTTTGTTTGCGCGACGAGCGAGAATGATTTCATAGCGAGCCCAGAAATCAAGTCTATCCAGCGCCGCGGCCTCAAGAGCAATTTCCAACGATTCATCGGTACGACCAAGCTGTCGCAGAATTGCAGCCTTTAAATTTCGGGCTTTCGAGTTACGGCGGTTACTATCAAGGGATTTCTCCAGATGCTCGAGCGCTAAATCGTGGCTACCCCGTGAGGTTTCAATTTCGGCAAGCGCATAATGCGATGCTGACTGCCAGGGAGCATTCCATGCGGCTTTGGCAAACGCGGCGTAGGCTTCAGCAAACCGCCCTTGAAATTTCAACGTCTGGCCGAGATTGTAGTAAGGCTCTCCGTCGTAGGGGTTTGGGTTCTTTGCCGTAAGCCGCTTAATAGCCCGGCGGAAATATCCCTCCGCTTTATCAAAACTCCCGCGGCGCAATTGAAGTAGACCCAAGGCGTTGTTGTTTCGTGCATCTCCAGGATCACGCCGGAGAGCTTCCTCCCAATAAGGTTCAGGTCTGCGAGTCGCATGGCGGTACTGCTCCAAATGCAGGCCGACCACATAAAGCTCATCGGTGGTCGCAATCTTTTCGGGCAAAAGAGGTTCCTTCGCCGGTTCTGGCGAGATCTTTTGCACCGTTTCGCCACGGTACTGGATAAGTTCGCGGCCATCGCTGGTCCATGCGAATAGCAGGAGATCAGGTTCGCCGACTCCTTTGGGAAGCTCGACGTTTTCAACGACTGGCAGCCCGGGAGCAAGGCTAACGGTTTTCTTAAACAAGACTTTATTGCCGGCCTGAAGTATCAGCTTTGCGTTGCGGTGCTGTTCATTAGCACTAATTCCGAATGTGGCGATCTGGCTCTCAATTTCTAGACTTATGGCCGCTTGTCGATTCGCGTTTTTGGCCACACCGATCTGCTGAATTGGGTACCAGCATTGCCGAAAGGTTCGCGTCTCAAAGGGGTGCAGCCACGAAAAATCGGGCTGGTTGTCGGTGTATGCTCCCGCCATGAGCTCGATATATGGGCCGTCGGAATCGGTCAACTCGCGGTCCCAGGCAATGCCAAACTCACCATTGCCCCAGCTCCACAGTTTCTTGCCAGGCGCGATGTGACGATTGGCAACGTGGACAAATCCCGCCTGCTTCCTATGATCGTAGCCCCCGAAAAAGTCATACTTTGAATCGGTGACCATGTAGGACATCGGGACGGGAATGTTGCGATACCACCGCAAGTCGCCGCCCCGCGAGTAGTCAACCCCATAGTAAAAGTCGTGGGCGATGGGGAAATCGGTGACCGCCCGCTTGGCATGATCTGCCACGTAGGTTACGTCTGGCGGGAAAAAAGCCTGATATTGATCGTGAACCGGAATACCGGCATTGGCCCACCATAGGAATGTCTGACGGAATGGAGTACGGTTGTAAATTTGCACGCAGGCCTCGACCAGAGCCTTGTCGGGATAAAGTCGAATCCCAACCATGCCTTTCATGCGATTCATGGGTTCATGCTCGCTGAGCCAGACGGTGGCGCTGCCGTCGGCATGCTTCTCGATCGAATAATCCGCGGGCATGAATGTCGAAGGGCGATGATGCTGCGGCCAGTTGAACTCCACTCCGCCTGAAATCCAGGGTCCCAGCAGACCAACCAATGCAGGTTTAATAACGTGCTGGTAATAAAAAAAGTCGTATTGATTAGTTTTATCGAGTCCCCGATGGATTCGCCCACCAATCTCGGGGAGGATCATGATCTTAAGGTAGTCATTTTCCAGACTCACCGCACGATATTTGCGGTCAACTTTTTCACTGGAAACGCGGTCGGTAAAAGGGTTGGGGTAGACTTTGCCGCTACTGCCCTGATAAACCCGTTTTTCCAGGAACATGGGATTTAGATCGGGCGGAGGGGTGGGATAAGTCGGGATAACGACAACTTCTTCCCAGACTTTTACGGTGCTTGCAGAAGCGCGGCGGGCCACTGACCTCCTCGAATAATCTCTTATGTTTCGAGCTGTCGAGCTTGAGAGATGAGGCAATGCAAGTTTGCCTCATCTCTCAAGAAATTATGCAGCCCATGTACAGCAAATCAGAAATAAAACTTCAAAGCCATCTGAATCTGCCGTGCCGTACCGCGAGTGCCATTAATCGCGCCGAAGTTGTTTGTCCTGAAATCCAGACTTTGAAAGCTGTTGGAAAAATTCGGATGGTTCAGGAGGTTGAAGAATTCGCTGCGGAACTCGAGGTGTGTCGTCTCTGATGTGGGGAAGTCCTTGAATACAGAGAAGTCGAGATTGGTATAACCTGGCCCGGAGACTTGAGTAGGGCGACCGCCCAAGGGCGAATAGTCGGTCTGGCCAATTGCCGTCGCCACTGGCGGATTGGAAAACGCAGCGGGGTTCAGGAACTGTACTGTTCCGTGTGGACCCGTGTGCTTATATAGAGGCTGGCCAGGAACTACATTCGCATAACAACCGAATGCGGCAGTGGTCGCAACCGGACATCCGACGCTGAAGGGGAAGCCATCCTGTAGCGAGTAAACCCATTGAGTACTCCAGCCCCCGATGATTTGGTTCAGGACGCCTGATGCGCCGCCCGCGAAACGCTGGCCGCGGCCAAAAGGCAGTTGGAAAATACCACTTGCGTGGAAAACATCGCGGACATCATTTCCACAATAACGGTAATCTTTTTTGAGACCAAATCCAGGCAGAAGCGGGGCTCGTGGAATGTCACCTTCCCCGATCTGCAACGCATTGCGATTGTCTGTCTTGCACTGGGAATTAGTGTAATTTGCCAGGAAAGTTAAACCTTTGCTAAAGCGTCTTTCAAAGGATATCTGGAAGGATTCGTAAGTCGCATCTCCGTTCGCGGCGATGTAATCCAGGGAGCGAGAAAAATCCGGGAAAGGAATATATTTTGTTACGTCAGTTCCCGGCGGCAGGATCTGTGTTGGCACGTTTCGCTTGTCGGTGTTGATAATGTGGTGACTGTTATTTCCCACATATGCGACGGTTAAGCTTTGACTTGGCGTTAATTGATATTGCAAGGATAGATTCCACTGTTGTGTGTACCCAGTCTTCCAGTTTCTTTGGAATGCACCCAAGCCCAGACCTTGGGGATTAAAATTAGGGCTATTCGCGTCCGGACTTGCTCCCGATAGT
>JALYIM010000163.1 GCA_030775785.1 Acidobacteriota bacterium | reverse complement strand
GTGGATACAACTCTTCCTGAATGGTAGGACTGTTTTTCCTCGCCATCAATCAGGTCAGTTGTCGTCAGCGAATCGAGAGCAAAATCACTATAACTGCATTTCGTGAACAGAGATAGAGGAAATTTGGTTCGTTTTGCACAGACGGGAGTCAGCGCAGCGGTTTGTGGGAACAGCAAAAAATCTTTTTGGAGTTGAGCAATGATGACGGAGCAGATAGCGACCGCTGCGATTGAACTTGGACATAGAAAGGCACAAGAAATACTCGGCAATCGGGACGCCGCACTCAACCGCAGAACCGCCGCCTTGCAGCGGAGCACAAAAATCTCAGAGTTCCGGGTCCACTCATCTTTGGCGCGTTCATCTGAAGTGTCGTCCACCGTCCGCACCGCGGGCTTTTTGATCGCAGCCGGAGATTCGTGGTTCGACTATCCGCTCCACGATGTTCTAAAAATTTTGGACGATGATCACGGATTCAACATTGAATCTGCAGCCCACAAAGGAGATGCGATCGAGAAGATGGCTTATCGGGATGGACAGCTGGATGATTTTGCCCGAAAACTCGACAAGATTTTGGCGCAGGGAGCGGCCCCGAAGGCGGCATTACTCTCCCGTGGCGGAGATGACATTGCAGGGCATGAGTTCGGAATGTTGCTCAACAACGCATTTTCGCCCATTGCCGGCTGGGATAAGAAAGTAATTGATGGTCTGGTGAATGACCGAATCATGATTGCCTACGTTCAAATGCTGTCTGCCCTTGATCAAATTTGCAAGCAGAGAGTCGGCAGACAGGTTCCCATACTAATTCACGGCTACGACTATCCAATTCCCGACGGACGCGGCTTTTGGGGCGGTTGGCCTTTTCCGGGACCCTGGCTTGAGCCAGGATTTCGCGAGAAAAATTTCAGGGAGCTGCCGCTAAGAACCGAGCTGATGCGGGACTTGATTGACAATTTCAATGGCATGCTCAGTAACCTTGTATCTCTCGAGCAATTTCGCCACATCCGTTACATTGATTTGCGTGGGACACTGCCGGCCAGTGATTACCAGACGTGGTGGGAAAATGAGCTGCATCCAACAAGGAAAGGGTTTGCGGCGATCAGCCAAAAGTTCGCAGATGTACTGAACGCCTTGAAGTAGAGGCTTGAAACCCCTGCAATTACAAATTGTGATTTTGAACGATCTTGATGCCGCTGATTTTGACCCTTGGGCAAACAATTGAGATCTGACGCGCCTGATGCAGCGCAATGAACTGGGACCGTGCTGCCTCCAGGCGAGCGAAATCCGCTTGACGCCGCGCCATGGAAGTTTGCAGCGACGCAAGACGGGCTTGGGCACACGCCAATTTCGTCTGCGATTTCTCGAAGTTGGCGAAGCCCCGATCGAATGCGACGGCTGACACGCGGTCAGTATTCTCGGCCAGTTGGTCCGAAATTCGGTTTACGACTGCTTCGACGCGATTCGCCACGCTCCGGTGAAGGGCGGTGGGATTAAGACTGAGGGCCAGTACACCCAATGTGACCCAATACATCGCTTTTTCGGTCTTCATGCTTCTGCTCCTAAGTTTTCTCGCCTTAGATACTGGATTAGACGAGATCCCAAATGATCCGTTATCGGAATTTTTGGAGATTCTGGCAACCTTTTAATGTTACGGAGCTGAAGCCACGCTGGTTCCGTAAAAATTCTCCCGTCCATCGCAGTATAAATCGAACATTAGAGAGAGACAGAAGGCCTTCTAAGGTGAAACAGCTTCGGGTGGAGCGACTACCGGTGCTGGCTCCCGCGCTTGTAATCTTTGCAGAATCTCCGCGCCCAGATGCGATACGTTGCCCGCGCCCAGCGTAATGATCATATCGCCATCGTGCGCAAGTTCCGTCACCAACCCGACCGCTTCGCCAAAGGTTGCGTATTGGATAGGAACTTTAGGGCCTTTACGCCGGGCATCAACCCTTGCAACCAGCACTCGCCCGGTGATGCCCGCGATTGGTCTTTCGCTGGCGGCATAAATATCCAGTACGACCAGAGAATCGGCCAGGTCGAAGGCGGTCGCGAAGTCATCCATCAGCAACTGCGTTCGGCTGTAGCGGTGGGGCTGGAAGATCACGTGAATTTTACGGAATCCGCAATCTTTAGCGGCCGTCAGGGTCGCGCGAATTTCGGTGGGATGATGGCCGTAATCATCTATTACGCTGATCCCCGCACTTGTGCCGAGCAGTTGAAAGCGGCGATCCACGCCGCGGAATTTTTCCAGGGCGGTGCGAATCTGTTCGGGCTTTATGTCGAGGCCAATGCCGACCGCGATTGCCGCTGTGGCGTTCAGAACGTTATGCAGACCCGGGACGTGGAGTGTGAATTCGCCTAAATCCTGTCCGGCGTAGGTTACCTGAAAGCGGCTGATGGGATGCGCCCCTCCGAACCCCCGCACCTTTTCGATGACCCTTGCGCGAAAGTCCGAATCTGGATCAACGCCGTAAGTCACCGTCCGGCGATTGGTCTGCGTGATCAAAGCGCGCAACATCGGATCGTCGTTGCAGGCCACGACTATTCCATAAAAAGGAACGCGATTCATGAATTCAAGAAAAGCCTGTTTAACGTCGCGCATGTCGCGGTAACAATCCATATGCTCGCGGTCAATGTTGGTGACCACGGCGAGGATGGGTGACAACTTCAAGAAAGAGCGATCGCTTTCATCGGCTTCGGCAACCAGGTATTCAGACTTTCCTACACGCGCATTGGACTGCATGGCATCCACGCGTCCACCTACCACAACCGTGGGATCGAGGCCGCTGCCGGCAAGGACGGCCGCAATCATGGAAGTCGTGGTGGTCTTGCCATGCATTCCGGCGATGGCGATCCCATATTTCCGGCGCATCAGCTCGGCCAGCATTTCAGCGCGCTGTATGACAGGAATTTCCAATCTGCGGGCTTCGTCGAGTTCCGCGTTTTCAGTGGGGACGGCTGAGCTTGCGACCACAACATCTGCCCCGGCGACGTGTTCCCGCAGATGACCGTGAAAAATACTCGCCCCCAGGGAGGCCAGGCGTTCAGTGACTGCGGAGGCTTTGACGTCGGAGCCGGACACTTTGTAGCCTAGATTCAGCAGCACCTCGGCAATCCCGCTCATGCCGATGCCGCCGATCCCAACAAAGTGGACGCGTTGTAATTTAGCGAACATTCAATAAACTTCCGCTTCCTTCCTAAAACCGGACTGCTTGGATGCAAAATCGCCGTGGGCGGTGCTATGTCTGGGGCTTAGAAATACTGGCAAGTCGTTCGGCCAAGGCTGCGATGTCACGGGCCGCGTTTGGATACGACAGTTTACGCGCGGCGTCTCCCATTGCCTGCAAGCGCGCCGGATCGCGAAGTAGCGAAGTGAGCAACGTTGTTAAACTCTCGGGCGTGAGATCGGATTGTTGCAGCATCACCCCAGCCCCGGTTTTCTCCAATGCCTCTGCGTTGCGTTTTTGATGATCATCGGCTGAGAGTGGAAAAGGAACAAAAATCGCCGGCTTGCCCGCGGCGCTGATCTCCGCGACTGTGCTGGCGCCGGAGCGGCAGACAATGATGTCGGCTTGCGCAAAAACTCTCGGCATATCTTCGATGAAGCGATAGACCTCAACCGCGCCGCTGCCGGAATGGGCCAGTTTGACGTACGCAGCCTCGGCGTCATTATAGTCACGTTCTCCGGTTTGATGGATGATGCGAACCCCCGGAACGCTGGCCCGCAGCATCGCAGCCGAATCGAACATAGCGCGATTAATAGCATGCGCCCCCTGGCTGCCGCCGAACACTAGTATTGTGGAAGCTTCCCCAGTCTTCTTTTCAGGAATTTCAAAAAAGGCCTGCCGGACTGGAACTCCCGTGACGACGGCATTGCGAAAATAGCGTCCCGTGGCAGCGAAGTGGACCGCCGCTCCGGATACCCAGCGTGCGACTCTCCGGTTGGCAAAGCCCGGAACATAGTTAGGTTCAAACGCCAGCGTTGGAATTCTGCGAAGAATGGCAGCCAGCATGGCGGGGCCGGAGGCGTATCCGCCAACCCCAATCACGATGTTAGGACGAAAATCGAGCATCAGCCGCAGCGCTTGCCGCACCGATCTTGGAAGGTCAGCGAAAGTCCGCAGCCGGGTCCTTAGATTGACCTTGTTGAGCGCACCAACTTCGATGAGATGAAGAGGAAATCCGGCCGCAGGCACCAGCCGAGTTTCCAGTCCACGCGCCGTGCCGACAAAAACGATTTCGGCGGAGAATTGCTTCTTTAATTCCTGAGCAATGGCGAGCGCCGGGATGATGTGTCCGCCGGTACCTCCTCCAGCCAGGATTGCTTTCATGGGTTGACTATAAACGGAAGGGTTGATAATCCGAAACCAACGCCGATTGTACTTACTAGATGCGGGCAACTTTCCTTAGGGCAAAACAAAAGCCCATTCCCAAGCGCAGCTTTGCTTAATCATAAAGTTTATATGTACTCCCAAACTATGATATATATGTACCATGACAACAAGAGATAAAACTCTAGTCGAAGTTGAACGAGTGCAGACCGGTATCCGCATGGAGAAGCATTTACTCAAAGTCCTGAAAGCCACGGCTGAATTAAAAGACATGACGCTGGGCGATTTGCTGGAAGGCATCGTTCTGCACGCCTTTGAAGGGCTCGCGCCTTTCTCGGACGCAACCATCAAGGAAATTGAACAGCTGAAAAAAATCTATGGGCTGGTTTTGAAGGCGTCCGACAGCCATCAGCTAAAGGAGCGTCGGCGATGAGAGCCCGGGATTTACTTGTACTCGTTGCGGCCGTCGCCGTGGTGGCATTCGCCATTCATGTTTATTGGCATCATCACCATCGTTCCAAAGATCCTGTCCTGCACGTGGAAAATGGATTCGAATTCACCGCACATGGTCCTTATGAGAAAGTCGCGCCTCTTTTTGGCGGATGGGGAGAGCGCACGTGGGCAGGCGGGGATTGGAATCCACAATTTCTGTATCCAAGGCCGGCAAAGGACGTGCGTGGCGAGGTTTTCACTGTTGCTCACGGACACGTGCGCAGTACCTGGGTGAACACGGCATTTGATTTGGACGCCGGACATGTCCAGTACGTTTACGTGATTCCGGAAGCCCAGGCTGTGGTGATTGACGTCCGCCTAACTCGCAAGGATGCCTCGACCACGGGAGTCAAAGTTATCTACGAGCGCACCGCTCTCGACGCAAGTCTTAACCGCCACGTGTCCGATCTTGGACAGAAAGATAGTCAGACGGGCCCGGAGTGGGAGAAGGATATTAATGAGTATTTACAGAAGGCACACTAGAAGTGTTGGCAACGGACAAGATGCATGGGTCCTTCCTCGCCCTCACCCCGCTTTGCACGGCTCGGTGCTGGTTTTGAATGTCATTCTGAGCGTAGCGAAGAACCTATTTATTTCAATGCCAGGGCTCATCACTCTGCTTGCTTACTAACGTTCAGCAGAACTCCAATGCAGGCGAGGGTCATAAAGATGGAAGACCCTCCATAAGAAATGAGAGGCAGAGGGATCCCTTTGGTAGGCATCAGTCCCAGAACTACGCTGATATTGATGAAAGCCTGGACCACCACCATGCAGGTGATTCCCACGGCAAGAAACCGCCCGAAGGCGTCCTGAGTGCGCATGGCGGTGCGGATACCGCGCCACAGGAATACTGTGAAAAGTGTGACAATCGCCAGAGCACCTACCAGTCCCAACTCTTCCGAGATAACCGAAAAAATGAAATCCGTATGCGGTTCGGGCAGATAAAAAAGCTTCTGTTTGCCTTCCATCAAACCCTGTCCGGTAATGCCGCCGGTAGCAACAGCAATGAGTGACTGGATAATGTGGAAGCCGCGTCCCTGAGGATCAGAATAAGGATCGAGGAAGGCCAAAATACGATTGCGGCGATAGGCAACGTGAAAGATCAAAAAATATAGCGGCAGCAGGGAAGCAGCAACCGTGTACCCCAGATAACGCAAGTTCAGGCCAGCAACAAATAACATGCATCCGGTAATGGCGGCGCAAGCGATGGCGGTGCCGAGGTCAGGCTGAAAGACGATCAGGCCGAGAAAAACGAATGTTGGAAGCAGCGCGGGCAGGACCGTATTCCGCCAGTCGTTGATAAATTTCATCCGGCTCTCGAGGAAGAACGCTAGAAATAAAATAAGCGCAGGCTTGGCCAGCTCGGAAGGCTGAAATGAAAAGCCTCCGAAGTGTATCCAACGATGAGTGTGATGCGAACGGTCGAGCAGGAAAACTGAAATCAGCATCAACGTGGTGACGCCAAGTACCGAAAACACCACGGCGGGATTCTTATATCGCCGGTAATCCACCTTCATCGCAACCGTCATGGCCGCGATTCCGGCAACCGCCCATCCCACTTGGCGGGTCAAGAAAAAATATCCCGAGCCGTAGCGCTCTTTCGCCACCACCGCAGACGCGCTGAAAACCATAACCAAACCAGCAAACACTAGTAGCAAGGTTACGGCGAACATCCAGCCATCAACGTTGACACGCTTAGCCATGTGGAGGGAAGAGAGGTTTTCATTTCACCACGAAGAGGGAGCGGGGAGAATCAGTTTTCGTGATGAATTTTCGGGAAAGATTACTTTCGTGGTTCGGACGAGTTGTTGGCGGAATGTTCAGCTCGTGTCAGCGCCGCCACCGCTTCTTTGAATATTCTTCCGCGATGCTCGTAACTTTGGAATTGATCGAAGCTCGCGCAGGCCGGGGCGAGCAGTACAATATCGCCGGACTGGGCGTCCAAAGCTGCCCGTATTACCGCCGAGTTCAGATTCCCGGCCTGAATGACTTCCGATGCTCCTTTGATTTGCGATTCGATCTTGGCCGCCGCGGCGCCGATGGTGTAAACGCACTTCACTCTTTCTCGCAACAGGTCGCGTAGCAGGGAATAATCGCTGTCTTTATCTTTGCCTCCGAGAATGAGGTGAATATTCGCAGGGAATGATTCCAGCGCCTTTATGGTCGCGTCCACATTAGTCGCTTTCGAGTCGTTGTAATAAGACACGCCGCGAATAGTTGCCACGAATTCGAGGCGGTGTTCTACCGCGTGAAAATCTCTAACGGCTTCGCGGATCTTATCGCGAGCAGATCCAACCAGTACGCAAGCGCAAACACTCGCGAGGATGTTTTCCTGGTTGTGCCCTCCCTTCAGAGGAATTTCAGAAACCGGCATGATTTCACTTACGCCCGACGAATCGCGGCAAACCAGCGTCCCGTCCACGACGTATGCGCCTGCCTTAACTTCTTTCTTCCGGCTGAACCAAAATACTTGGGACCGCGTACGGCTGGCTAACTGAACACAAATGGGGTCATCAGCATTCAAAACGGTGAAGTCTTCGAGCTTCTGATTTTCGAAGATGCGCGCCTTGGCATTCGTATAGGCCGATAGTGTTCGATGCCGGTCGAGATGGTCGGGCGTTATGTTGAGAATGACTGCGATCTTCGGACGAAAGATCTGGATCGTCTCCAGCTGAAAGCTGCTGACCTCGAGAACAACCAGAGACTTCGGCGTCGTTTGATCGGCAAGGGAGATTGCGGGAGTGCCGATATTTCCTCCCACTAGCACAGGAAATCCTGCCGCCTTCAAAATCTTGCCAACCAGAGTGGTCGTAGTCGTCTTTCCGTTCGAACCGGTAATCGCAATGATGGATCCGGACATGAATTGCGCAGCCAATTCGATCTCGCCAATGACGGATATGCCGCTCTCGCGGGCCAGCAGCAGAGACGGAGCGTCTCGTGGGACCCCTGGGCTCACAACCACGAGATCTTGATTTTGGATCGTGTGCTCGGCATGTCCTCCAGTTTCGACCACGATGCCCTGGCTGAGCAGGAGTGGAATTTCATCCCCAAATTGTTCTGGAGGTTTAACGTCAGAAACTGTGACGTTCGCGCCGCGACTTTTGAGAAAAAGCGTAGACGCAATTCCTGATTTAGCGAGGCCAAGAACGAGGACGCGTTTGTTTTTTAAATCCACAGGTTAAAGTTGAGATTTTTTTTGCGGAGCAAGCGTGAACCATCCTCGCAGGACTCTATCTTAATTTCAACGTGGTGAGGGCGAACAGGGCGAATATCAACGACGCAATCCAGAAGCGAACGATGATTTTCGATTCCGACCATCCTAGTAATTCGAAGTGGTGATGCAGCGGCGCCATCTTGAAAATGCGTTTTTTACGAAGCTTGAAAGAACCTACCTGCAAAATAACCGACATAGCTTCAATCACGAACACCCCTCCAATAAAGGGCAACAGGAGTTCCTGTTTGATCATGACGGCGACGGTACCGATGGCGCCACCCAGCGCTAGAGAGCCTACATCGCCCATAAACACTTCGGCAGGGTGCGCGTTGTACCAGAGAAATCCGATGGAAGATCCGACCATTGCCCCGCAGAAAATGGTCAATTCTCCGACTTGCGGCATGCGTTGTAATTCAAGATATGACGCGAAGGTGGCGTGTCCGCTGAGGTACGTGAGTACCGCTAAGGCGCCGGCTGCAATCACTGTACAGCCGATGGCGAGACCATCGAGGCCATCGGTAAGATTCACCGCGTTGCTTGCACCGACGATCATGAAGACGACAAACGCGATGAAAGGGAAAAATGCCAACGGCCACAGATTTGGATTATGTATCAGCCGCTCAATCACCAGATCGGGCTGAAACTGCTTAAAGAATGGGACCATCAGGTTTGTTGAATAAAATCCGCGCGTTTGCATGGCGATCAGCGCAATAGCGATCAGAACGCTAGTAAGAACCTGCAATCCTAATTTTGCTTTGGAAGTCAGCCCAAGGTTGCGCCGGTTCACCACCTTTATGTAGTCGTCGGCGAATCCAATGGCGGCAAACGCGCTGGTAGCGAGGACGGCAATCCAGACGAAACGGTTAGTCAGATCGGCCCAGAGCAACGTGGGAACGACTATCGAGATTGCGATCAGCAGGCCACCCATCGTGGGGGTGCCCGCCTTTTTTTGATGGCCCTTCGGACCCTCTTCACGAATGTATTGGCTAATCTGAAAATCTCGCAGCCGGTTGATGATGAGAGGACCGATAAGCAGTCCCGTAAAAAGCGCAGTCAAACTGGCGAACGCAGTGCGAAAAGTCAGATAGCGAAAAATGCGAAATGGGGGAAAGTAATGAAAAAGTTTCAGATATAACAGCCAATAGAGCAATCAGCCTCCGGACCTCAGTTGCCATTCTTTACTGCGGCAGCGGTGTTGTCGGCGCGCGATTTCCAGACCTCAAAGGCTTTTTCGAGCTTCACACCGCGTGACGCTTTCAGCAGCACCACATCCCCATCTTTTGCATTTGCGGCCAGCCATTCGCCAGCTTCCTCCGGAGAAGCCACAAACTCCGCGGCAATTCCGGATTGCCTCGCAGCACGTACCATGGCGGCCGCGTCACCGCGAACGCCTATCAGGATATCCATCCTTTTCGCCGCTATATGCTGGCCGGAATTGCTGTGAAGTTCCTCGCTGGCGTTTCCCAGCTCCAACATTTCTCCGGCTACAACAATGCGCCGTTTCGCAGCCATGGTTGCTAACGCATCAACCATCGCGTCAAGCGCCTTTGGATTGGAATTGTAGCAATCGTTGATGACAGTGATGTTGCCAAGTTGGAGCACCTGTCCGCGTTTATCAGCCGGAGAAAGAGTGGCCAAAGCTGCGATTGCTTCTTTCGGAGCGAGTCCGCGCTCGATTGCGACAGCGACAGCCGCCAGCGCGTTGAGGACATTATGGCTTCCCACCAGCGGCAGCGCCGCTTTTTCACGGACATCTCCGATGACAATATCGAAAGTAGACCCAGAGGAAGCCCGTGATTCAATCTTCTCTGCTCTGACTTTTGACGTGGCATTTGTACCGTAAGTGATCACTTTGCCGCGAAAGTCGCGTCCAAATTGAGAGACGAACTCATCATCCGCGTTCAGAACGGCAACTCCGCTTGCTGGCAGAGATTGGACAAGCTCGTACTTCGCTCGCGCAATATCGGAGACAGATTTGAAATATTCCAGATGAACGGGAGCGACGTTGGTGACGACGCCGATTTCAGGTTGCGCGATCTTTGCCAAGGCAGCAATCTCGCCGGCATGCGACATACCCATTTCAATTACCGCTATGTCATGCTCTGGCTGGAGTTTAAGAAGCATAAGAGGCAATCCGAAATGGTTATTGAAGTTTCCTTCGGATTTCAGCACTCGATATCGAACGGAGAGCACGTGCGCAATGGCTTCCTTGGTAGTGGTCTTTCCTGCAGACCCAGTCACTCCCACCAGAGGCTTAGCCCACAATCGCCGGACCGCCGAAGCCAGAGCCTGCAACGCAATCAAAGTGTCGTCCACTGCGATCAGCCGCGATTGATCGGGGAAGCGGGCGAGTTGATCTTTGCGGACAACGGCAGCGACTGCTCCCTTTTTCAGGGATTGTTCGACGAAATCATGACCGTCGAGCCGTTCGCCTTGCACAGCAAAAAAGAGCGCGCCCGGGCCGATGGTGCGGGAGTCAATCGAGTACGCTTCCGCCGGTGGGTCAGATTGAAAATCGCCAGATGCCGAGAGAATTTCCTTAATACGCGAGACAAGCAACCTCATGAAAGCTTCCCCACTGGAGCACTCGCCGAGTCGCAGGCATATCCCGCTGCGTGCAAATTGTTTCGAGCGACTTCCACATCATCGAAGGGGAGCGAACCTTCGCGCGTGACCTGCACCTTCTCATGCCCCTTGCCGGCGATGAGGACAATGTCTCCGGGAGCAGCTTTTTTCAAGGCAAAGTTTATCGCCGCATTGCGGTCTGGTTCCATCACGTATTCTGCCCCGCTGCGCTGCAAGCCTACCAACGCATCATTGATAATGGCCAGAGGGTCTTCACTGCGAGGATTGTCGGAGGTCAAGACTACAAAATCACTGCCGTGTCCGGCTGCTTCTCCCATCAGAGGACGTTTGCTGCGGTCGCGGTCGCCTCCGCAGCCAAAAACAGTGATCACGCGTCCCTGCTCTCCCGCCTGCCGCACAAATTCACGCGCGAGCGCGGTGAGATTGCGCAGGGCATCGTCGGTGTGCGCATAATCCACCACGACCGTGAATGGTTGCCTGCAATCCACGCGCTCAAAGCGGCCGGGAACGCGGGAGAGAGCGGCGATCCCGCTAGTTAATGCATCGGCGGGACAACCGCGAGCGTGGGCCGCCGCCGAGGCAGCGAGTATGTTGTAGACGTTCACTCCTCCTATCAAGGGGGAAAATATGTTCAGAGTTTCTTGCGGCGTTATCATGTCGAATTTTGTCCCCGAGGATGAGATTTCCAATCTTGCAACGCGAAAGTCTCCCTGATCTAGTCCATAGGTGAGCACTTCGGAGCCAACTTTCGAGCTTAGCTCGGCCAAATGCGATGCTTGTGGATCGTCAATGTTCAGCACTGACACGCGCGGTGGCTCAGATCCACATCCGCGAAATAGAATCTGTTTGGACGAGAAATATTCTTCCATTGTGCGGTGGTAATCGAGGTGGTCGCGCGTGAGATTCGTGAAAACAGCGACATCGAATGAAATTCCGAAAACACGCTGTTGCGCGAGTGCATGCGATGAAACTTCCATCACGGCCTCGCTCGACCCATCCTCCACGGCTTCGGACATAATGCGATTGAGATCGAGCGATTCCGGCGTGGTGTGCGGCGCCGGCAAAATCTTTCCCGCGACGTGATATTCAATCGTCCCAACAAGAGTGCTCTTGCGGCCTGCGGCGGCCAGAATTGCTTCCAAAATAAAAGCCGTGGTGCTTTTCCCATTCGTTCCAGTGATGCCCGTGATTCCGAGCTTGTCGGCGGGTGCTCCATAAAAATCCCGGCTGAGTTGCGCAAGCGCTACGCGTCCATTTGGGACCTGCGCCCAAGCTGTTCCTTTTCGCTGTTTTTCTTCCGGAGAATCGGTAACCACTGCTATGGCGCCACTTGCGATTGCCCGGTCAATAAATCTATTGCCGTCGCTGGATCCTCCTCGAATGGCCACGAAAACGTCTCCATTTTTGATACGCCGGGAGTCATATTCCAATCCGCGGACAGTAGCGTTGCCGTCTTGCGAAAGAACCTCTGCTCCGCGTAAAAGCTCGGTGAAATCCATTTGCGATGATTGTATTGTAAGTTTGTCAGCGGAAAGGTGGCCCGATCTTCAACTCATCAGGACTTCGACGAACGCTACAGATTTTAAATCAGGGGAGTCATGGAGGTCTCCTGGGCAGCAACCTGGACCTCTGGCATATTGTTGGTGCGACGCAGACGAAGGCGTTGGGCAGCGTCTGCAACCAAATTCTTCCCAGGCCAGTGAGGGCGGCGAGATATGCTTGCCCACATTCCACTGTAAAAGGTATTTACTTCCGCTTAGGTTTCCAGGTTCTTAGTGATTAATCATGAAGGTAGACATGTCGTCGAAGAACCTTCTGAGCACTTGCTCAGGCTCACCGGGCAGAGCAGCTTCCGTCAGAGCATTGTTCATTAACAGCATCCACCGATCGCGGACAGACTGAGTAATCTGAAACGGGAAGTGCCGTGCACGAAGGCGGGGATGACCTCTTTTTTCAATATAGTCCGGCGGCCCGCCGAACCGGTAGATTAGAAAATCTCGCAGGCGTTGCTCGGCGCCACGGAGATCATCGGCTGGGTACATTGGTGCCAGGAGATCATCGTTTGGAACTTGGCGATAGAAAGCGGCGACCAACCGCCTGAAACCTTCGGCGCCAACGACGGAATAAACGTCCACCTCCCGCATCTTTGTTAACTTCCCTGTGTTGATCGTAATCCTTGAAAATCCTTCAGTCTGTGGGGCAAACCGCGCCCATTCTGGTTTCCGTCAGCCGGATTTCGGAGACCGACAGATCCAGGTTACCGGAGGTTTCCAAATGGGCGACGGTCGGCGTGTTCTTTAAGTCCTGCGCGGAAAAGCATGACAGCGGCACGGCTAGGTTCGCATAGCTGCCGGTGGGAAGAGTCTTGAGTTCAGCGGTAACTGGTAACGAAGCAGAACCGACCCCCAGCCGCACCTCAGCGTCAGGAGCCCCGTTGACCCGTACCGTAAGGCTGAGCATCATCGCGCCATTGGCCTCGCGGCTGATGTCGCTCGGTTTGGCCGCGCCCATCTCCAGCCATGCCTTCGATTTCCCGTTCCACACCGCATGCAACCCACCGTCCGCCTGCGATTCCGCCATCACGCCCGCCGAGCCGGGAACTGTGCCCGTGCCGGGATAGTCCATATGTGTGCCGTTGCTGTCACCAAGGGAGAGTCTGTAGCCATTCCACGCCGTACCTTTGGCGTAGTAGACGCTCTTTTCGCCGTATTTGGTGGTGCTGGCCACTTCTCGCAAGGGGGGCGTCTGCGCAGGCGCAGCGTAACTCAGTCCGAAACCGAACGCGAATTGCGGATCATACGCCGCATCCCCAACATTCAACGGCGTCTGATTGGGGTCCTTGGGCCATGAGAAGCTGAGCTTGGCGGTGAAGTCGTACTTGCCGGTGAGTACATCCGCCACGCCTTCGCCTTCCGAGCCCGGTAGCCACGCCTCGACAAAAGCATCGGCGGCATTGATCTGCGGATTGACATAGAGTGCGCGGCCCGACAGCATGACGGCAACCACCGGAATGCCCCGCGCTTTCAGGTTCTTTATCAGGTCCAGAGACTCTACATTGTCGTGATGCAGCGCCACGTCCCTTTGGTCGCCCATGAATTCGGCGTAAGGGGTTTCGCCGAAAACGACAATGGCAACGTCAGCTTTTTGCGCTGACGTGCCGTCGGGACTGAGCAGCGCTTGTCCGCCGGCTGCGTCGATTTCCGCCTTCAGGCCTCCATAAATCGAGGTGGCGCCGGGGAAGTCGTTCGGGCCGTTATCAGCGCCCTGCCAGGAGAGCGTCCAGCCGCCCGCCTGCATAGCAACATTGTCGGCGCCATCGCCTGCGATCAGCACGGTGGCGTTCGGCTTAATCGGCAGGACGCCGTTATTCTTCAGCAGTACCAGAGACTCGCGCACCGCCTGGCGTGCGACGGCGCGATGACCAATCGTACCAATCGGCTGGTAGGTATCGGGACGCTTGTTCGGCGCGGGTTCATCGAACACGCCCATGCGCATCTTGACGCGCAGGATCCGGCGCACAGCATCATCGAGGCGCGCTTTCGGAATCCTGCCATCATTCACTTCGCGCACGAGATTCGCGTAAAGCGCTTTCCAGTCCTGCGGCGCGTTGAAGATATCGAGCCCCGCATTGAATGCCTCGGCACAATCGGCATTGGTGCAGCCAGGAATTTGGCCGTGCGCGTTCCAGTCACCCATGATGAAGCCGTCAAAACCCATCTGGCCCTTCAGCACTTCTGTCATCAGCGCCTGGTTGGCATGCATCCTCACACCGTGCCACGAATTGTAGGATGCCATGATTGATTGCGTGCCGGCGTCAATGGCCTGGGCATAACCGGCTGCGTGCAGCCTGATCAGATCCGCTTCGGAGGCAAGTGAATCGCCCTGGTCGCGGCCGCCGTCGGTTGAGCCATCGCCGAGAAAGTGCTTGGCGGTCGAGATGACATGATCCTTGTCGAGGAAGGTCGAACCCGAACCTTCCAGGCCCGTCACCATGGCGGCAGCATATTGGGCCACGATCTTCGGATCTTCCGAATAGCTTTCATATGAGCGACCCCAGCGATCGTCGCGCGCCACCGCAATCGTCGGCGAGAACGACCAGTCCATGCCGGTCGATCGCACCTCGGCGGCAGTGACCTCGCCCATTCGGCGGAGCAGCTCCGGGTCGTGTGCCGCGCCCAGGCCGACATTGTGCGGAAAGAGGGTAGCCCCATAGACATTGTTGTGCCCATGGACGGCGTCCGAGGCCCAGATCAGCGGAATGATGACGCGGTTTCTCCCCGGATCAACCGATGCGTCGTAGTAGGGCTCGATTAGGTTGACCCAGTCCTGAACGCTCGAATGCTTGTTGCCACCGGGCACAGCACCACCGCCGTTTTCTATCGATCCGATGTGGTATTGGGCCACCTCGGCGGGGCTGATCGATTTCCATTCGGGTTGGACGACCTGACCGACCTTTTCTTCTATCGTCATCCGTTTGAGTAGACCGTCGATGCGCCGCTCAACTTTCGCGTTGAAGGCAATTGGGGACTTGCTTCTCGGCCATAATTTGGGATGAACTACGGGAGCTTGACTGTCGAACTCTGTTGCAACGAACGGTTGCGCATTTTGAGACCTTGCCGAGCGGCCAAAGAGTACTACTGCAAACGTAATCCTAACCAGCATCGCCATCAACGAAATAAACACATTCCGGCGAGGAGGCCTGCGCTTCAGACTCATGGTAGTACTCCCGTTATCGATTTCTGCGTCGATAAAATGACAGCGATTTAATGTTTCGTTGTCTAGTCTATATGCTCTGAATGGTGGCGACGTGAGAGGGAAGACAGATGGCACCGCAATCGAATGGGTAATCCATTCCTCGCACATTTAAGTTGGCGCTTCGGGACCCTCGAGGATTTTTCTTTCCCAGCAAAACTTATAACGAACACCGGTGTCTGTCCATTCATTGCCCTCATCTCCCTCGGCGAGCTTTTTAATCGGCGTCTCGCTGGCCTCATTTCGATAACGATTGAAGGTCCGCTGTGCTTTTGCGAAATAGACCGTAACGACAAGAAATTTTCTGTTCGCTGTCGCGCCGTTGTTATCTGAATGGGCCCCGAGACTGATCCGGCTCTAGCAATAAAATGCCAGAGTGCCATTCACGCCAAATCGTCGAAAATTCGGTTTATGCAAAGGATTGCAGAAAGGGCTTGCACGCCAATACGCTCCGTGATATCCCTGTCAAAGATCAAAACCTGTTCATTAACTGGTAAGTCTTATCAAGGGTCTTCCGACTCTGATTGTTTCTGCATTATTGCGGAGATGAGGGTGGGGCACGCAGTCCCTCTGATTAAGCTTGGTTATCGTCGTCATGTGAGAACAGCAGCAGCGTCAATTTCAGCTCTGATTTACAGTGCACAGATCGTAGAGCTATCCGATACGCAATCACACGGTCATTATTGAGAGGCTACTCATGAAATTCAATGCTCCGCGCATCATTGTCCGGTGTTCAGTTTGCCGCATTATCCTGTTTCTATTCCTTGGACTGGGAAGCGGAACCTCAGGATTTGCTCAATCCGTCCTCGGAAGCATCTCTGGCACGGTCTATGACAGCACAGGCGCCGCCCTCCCACGGGCAACGGTCACACTGCACCGTACCGAAACCAACACGGACCGCAGAGTAACTACCGATGATTCCGGCAACTATACCGCGATCAACGTCGAGGCTGGAACGTACGACATAACCACGTCCGCAAATGGATTTGCCTCCAAGGTGGGCAACGGCGTCACGCTCACTGCACGCCAGCAGCTTCGCTATGACGTGACTCTCAGCGCTTCGGCAGGCGCACAAACCGTGAACGTCAACGCCTCCGACGTGGGAGTGATTGAAACTCAGAATTCGCAGATTTCGGCCTCGCTGACGCCGAAAGAGGTGTTGGATTTACCGGCAAACTATCGCGGCGCAGGATCGACCTCCCCGATCAATGTGGTGCAAGCTCTGCCGGGTGTGCAGCCTGACACCTCTGGCTATCCGCCTGCCCCCTCCACTCATCCCCAGCCAAGCCTGAAATTTTCGTTACAGGGTGGCTTGCCGTCGCAGACCGAAGTCACGGTTGACGGAATTTCCGCTCAGAACACCACCAACAACAACATTCAGAGTGACGCTTTTCCGTCAGCTGAGTCGGTGGCGGAAATCCGGGTTGACGGAGTCAACAACAACGCCGAATACGGACAACCCGGCGAGATCACGACCGTGACCAAAGGCGGAGGCAATCGTGTGCACGGCTCCGTTTATGAATATCTGCAAAACCAGTTCCTCGATGCCATTCCTTACGGAACTGACAAGGCCAACAAGCCTCATAAAGTAGCGAACGACTTTGGCTTCAGCATCGGAGGCCCCGTCCTTGTTCCCCATTTATATAACGGGCGCAACCGGACCTTCTTCTTTGGCGCCTATGAGGGACTGCGCTATCCGCAGTCCAGCGTGCTGCAGGCTAAAGTGCCCACGGTGGCGATGAAGCAGGGGGACTTCTCGCAGGAGACGACAACTCCATTGGTGAACCCGTTCACTGGTGGCACATACGCAAATAACGTTGTGCCCGTCAACCCGAGCTCGGCGGCTTTCTTAAAGTTCTATCCCGATCCAAACATCGGACCGGGGGGCGAGTCGTTGCAGCAAGCGATTGCCGCTCGAGGTTACAACTACCTGAGCACGCGACGCGATGACATCAGTTCTAATCAGGCGGACATTCGCGGCGATCAGATTTTCAGCTCGCGCGCCTCGCTGTTTGCCCGCTACACGTTCAAAAACATAAATCAGTTGCAGCCCGCTGATCTGTCGCTCCCCAACAGCACAGCTTTTGCGAAATACAGAATTCTGGCGACAACCTTTACTTATGCCCTTAGCCCCAGCCTGGCCAATGAATTTCGTTTCGGATTTACACTTGAACGCGACGGCAACAGCAACCCGTTTAATGGTGCAGCATTCCTTACTTCCACGGGCCTGAACGGAGTTGCACCGGCCTTTTTTAATGGGCTACCACACATAAACTTTGACACGATCTTCTCAATCGGTTCCCGCCTCGGATTCGAAGAGCGGTCGCGCATCTTCCAATACGTGGACAACATCACCCTTCAGCATGGCAATCATCTCCTGCGTTTCGGAGGAGACATTCGTCACCTGGTCGCGTTCACGGAGGCGGGCGGCGCCACCGTGTCTGCCAACTATGGCAATTTTTATTTCAGTTCCGGCGCTCCCACTTCCACGGGACAGGAGTTCGCAGATTTTCTGATTGGAGTACCAAAAAATTCTCAGACCAGCGTCATTGCACAGGACAACAACGGCACTGCCAATGCTTACGCCGTCTATGCACAGGATACCTGGAAGACCAGACCTAACCTGACTCTCAGCTTTGGACTCCGCTACGAATTCCATCCCGCGCTGGCCGCCACGAATGGACTGACCGGCAACTTCGATCCGTCTGTACCCAGGACGGGCCGCCTCCTTTACCCGGCGGGCTACGCGAACACTTTGTCGGTGCAAGAACTGGCGAACGTGAACGCATGCGTGATTCCGGGTGTTAACAATCCTTATGCAACCAACGCTCCGGGCGCAAATGGAGTGCCCTGCACGCCGGTAGTTACGAACTCACAGGCGCACCTGCCAAAGGGCCTGCGCGATTCTCCGCAATTCCGCTTTATGCCGCGCTTCGGTTTCGCCTATCGTCCCTTCGGCAATGATCGCACTGCGATTCGTGGCGGCGCTGGATATTACAACATCACAACTACGGGGGCCCTCTTCTACGCCACAACCCAAACCCTTCAGTCCAATTTGCAGAACTTCGACAATTCCATTTTGCCCGGCGGTGGTCCGGCGTTTGCCTTTCCTAACACGACAACAAATACCAGCACATTCGCGCCCAGCCTTGGCAGTCTTTATTTTTACAGCGCGGTTGATACCAAGTGGCGGGATCCTTATTCCCTTCAGACCAATCTCTCGATTGATCATGATTTCGGACACAACGTCGGTGCCCGCGTCTCCTATATCGGCCTTCACACCTGGCATCTAGTTTGGCAGCCACAGTTCAACCAACTGCAAAAATCCTCAACTACGCCATCGAGTGATCCGAGCCGCGCCTCGGAACTTCCTTTCCCGAATTTCTTTCAGATCACCGACCGCAGCACTTCGGCCCAGGCTGATTATCACGCTCTTCAGGGGGAAATTTCGCACCGCATGAGCAATGGATTATCCTTCGATAGCTCTTATACCCTAGCCAAGAATCTTTCCGACAATCAGGGCAGTTATGGCAGTTTCAACGGGAGCGCTTTCGTCGATGAGCAGGGCGGATACAGTCCTACTGACAGTTTTAATCGTCATCAGGACTATGGCAATGTAAGCGCAACTCGCCGCCACCGCTGGCTTACTACGATGATTTATGAATTGCCGGTAGGGCGCAGCCGTCGCTTCGGCTCGAATATGAATCGGGCCGCGGACCTAATTTTTGGAGGCTGGCAGCTAAGCAATATCTTCCTCTTCCAAAGCGGTACTTTTCTGACAGCATTTATCCCCAACGGTTTGATTGATCCCTCTGGAACGGGATCCGGTACGAGTCTAGGCGGCGCGTCGCAGCGTCCGGATATCGTCGGCAGTCCCAATAGCGGACGCCATGATCGAAATCACTGGTTTAACAACAGCGCGTTTGCGTGCCCAGGTCAAACTGGATACGCATCGGTAGGCCCCTCCCCCAGTACTGGGGTCACACCCTGCGACGTGGGCGTGGGTTCGGCTCCCATCGGCCGCTTCGGTACTGAGCATGTTGGCGATCTCGTGGGACCCGGCACGGTCAGCCTTTCCTCCGGCCTAAGCAAGACTGTTGTTATTACCGAGAGTATTCATCTGCGCTTTGAGAGCACTTTCACAAATGTCCTGAACCACACCAACCTGGCGGATCCGCAGCTCGACGTGACCCAGGCCAACTTCGGACAAATCACGCAGGCTCGCGGTTCCGACTTTGGGGGCAATCGTACTGGCCAGCTTTCCTTGAAACTCGAGTTCTGAGCCCCGAAGAATAGACGACGATGCATGTCGGTCGCTGTGGAAAACTCAGCAGGCAACAGGCAGCTGATCTTCTCGTTAGATCCGATCAAAACGAATCAGCGCACCAGCGATAAGTCCTGTCAAATTACGGCATGAGCGAGGCGAAGCCCACGAACGTCCGCTGGTGGATCGTAGCGATGCTGACTGGGTTTGCGTTCGTCAGCTACCTGCAGCGGATCAATATCTCGGTTGCAGCTGAGATGATGGGACCAGAATTACATCTTTCAAAAATCCAGATCGGGCAAATCTTCAGTAGCTTTCTAGTTGGCTACGCGATTTTTCAAATTCCCGGCGGGATGTTTGCGGATCGCTTTGGCACCCGCATCACGCTCGCCATTTCTGCCGCGCTGTGGGGGGTATTCACGGTCTTCACGGGGATGGTCCCATCCTTAGCGAGTACTGCCACGGGCGCAATTTTTCTGGCTCTGTGGCTGTCTCGATTTTTTCTGGGAAGCGCGGAAGCCACCACTTATCCAGTCGGCGCGTTGGCGGTCCATAACTGGATTCGTCCGCCCGGACGCGCTTATGCGAACTCCTGGATGTTTGCAGGTACCTCCCTGGCCGCTGCCTTCGCTACTCCCTTTGTTTCCTGGCTCATGCTGCGGATGGGATGGCGCTGGGTGTTCGGCATAACATCGTTGCCGGCGTTTGTTGTCGCGCTCCTGTGGTGGCGCTTTAGTACAAATACTCCACGGCAGCACCGCTATATCAATTCAGCCGAGCTGGCAATAACAAATTCAGATTGCGAGCCGGTTCACAGAACTCAGGGTTTCGGGACCTTGCTTCGTGATCGCAAGATTGTGCTGCTTTGCATCAGCTATATGGCGGAAGGCTATCTCCTGTTTATCTTCGTCTTTTGGCTTTATATCTATCTGGTGGAGGTACGCCGCTTCAGCATGATGAATGGAGGGATTATTGCCGCCCTACCGTGGCTGACCGGGCTAGCCTTCACTCCGCTGGGCGGCTTGGTTGCGGACCGCATCGCGGCCCGGCGGGGTCGCCTTCTAGCCGCGAAATACATCATCATAACCGGCTACTTTATTAGTGGTGTGCTGTTGTTCGCCGCTGCTTATGCGCGGACGAGCGGCTTATGTGTCGCCGCACTCTGCTTAAGCGTTGGCTTCTTGATGTCGGCCGAAGCTTCGTTCTGGGTCTCCGCAACCTACATTGCAGGTGAACGGGCGGGCGCGATCTCCGGACTCATGAACACTGCCGGAATCGTAGGCGGAATCGCCTCCACTTCCCTTGTACCGGTTCTGGTCGCACACTTCAACTGGCTGGCTGCCTTTGGATCAGCAACCTTGGTTGCCCTCGCTTGTGGGTCGCTTTGGATCATCATCGCAAAACAACCTGGAAACGAACCGCTTGACCAGATTGCCCCCAACTTCCCAACTCTGCGGAAGGGTCCCTCAACATTATGAACGTTTACCCGAAGATTTCTGCGGAAATTGAACGTCTGCGCACACCCATGAGTGAATTTTTGCAACGTCTGGTGCAGTTGCCCAGTCTCCCGGGCCAGGAGCAGCCGGCACAGCACTTTCTCGCGGCGAAGCTGCGCGCGCTGGATTGCAAAGTTGAAATCCTCAAGTCAGATTTCTCGGCGTTGGAGCACCACCCGGCATTTTCGGATGACGGCGTTTCCTTTGACGAACGGCTTAACGTCGTGGGTGTGTGGACAGGAAGCAAACCGTCGCAGATTGCAGCCAAAACTCCAGCAAAGAGGCGATCGCTCATCCTGAATGGACATATGGACGTGGTCCCCGTCGGCGATCCAAAGCTCTGGAAATTTCCGCCCTGGAGCGGCACGGTTGAAAACGGCAAGCTCCATGGTCGCGGCTCGTGTGACATGAAAGCCGGACTTACGAGCGCCATCTTTGCAGTTGAGGCGCTGCGCAATCTTCATTTCGAGCCACTGGCGCCAGTGTTAGTCGAAAGTGTTATCGGGGAGGAAAGTGGCGGAGTCGGTACGCTCACAACCCTGATTAACGGCGTCCGCGCAGATGCCGCAATCATAATGGAGCCCACGAGATTGCGCTCTTGTCCGGTCCATGCCGGAGCGCTCAGTTTTCGTATCAAAATAACCGGACGCGCGATTCATGCCAGCATGAAGCGCTTCGGCGTCAGCGCCGTCGAGAAATTTCAGCAGATTTTTGCCGCGATTCAGACTTTGGATCGCGATCGGCACCTGCGTTACGAAAACCAAATCTTCGAATTCAACGACAACATCGCTCCCATTTCCATCGGGACGGTCGCTGCCGGTGACTGGCTCTCGACAGTTCCGGAAACTCTGGTGGCGGAGGGTCGCTTCGGAGTTTTCCCCGGAGAAAAAATCTCCGACGCCAGGACGGCGCTTTCCGTGTGCCTTGACAGAATTACTGCCACGGATGCGTGGCTTAAACATCATCCCCCGACCCTGGAATGGATCGAAGGCCAGTTCGAACCGGGGCAGACTTCTTTCTCAGAGCCGATTGTCGAAGCCCTCAGCAACTCCCATGCGGAGGTGATGGGCTCGCGTCCTCAAATTCAGGGCGTGCCTTATGGGTCAGACCTTCGTCTGTTCACCGAGCATGGCAAATTGCCTGCCGTGCTCTATGGCCCGGGCGATGTGGTTTTTGCTCACACCGTTGAGGAGCACGTGGAACTAGAAGAAGTTTTCGTCTGCGCGAAGGTCCTGGCCCTGCTGGTCGCGGAATGGTGTGGCGGTCATTTTGATGCGCTATAACTTTCGTGGAGCGGTCGGCGCGCCTGATTTGTGGAGAACTTCGTGAACGTCATTGTGATTGGCCTGGGAGCGATGGGCAGCGCGGCCGCGCAGCAACTGGCGGAGCGAGGTTGCCACGTACGCGGTTTTGACCTATTCGCACCGCCCCACACCCACGGTTCCTCGCATGGACTCACACGCATTTTTCGGCAGGCCTATTTTGAAGACCATCGCTATGTCCCGTTACTAATCAGGTCTTTCGATCTCTGGCAAAAGCTCGAAGCTGATAGCGGTGAGCGCTTGCTGCACTTACCGGGGACTTTAGTCATCGGTCCTCGGAATGGACAATTGGTCGGGAAAAGCGCTGCAAGCGCGGTCCAGTTTGCGCTGCCACACGAACTTTTGGACGCTAAGGAATTGAAGCGTCGCTATCCCGTTTTCGATATTAAGCAGAACACTCACGGCTTGCTCGAACGAAACGCCGGGTATCTGCTGGCAGAGAAATGCGTGGAGCAACAGCTTCGCCTGGCCGCGCGATCCGGTGCGGAGTTGCATACGACTGAGCCCGTTCTAGACTGGCATGCTGAAAAGCACGGATCGAGTGTCAGCGTGCGCACCGCGAAGGAAACCTATTCCGCGGATCATCTGGTCGTCACCGCAGGGCCATGGGCTCCACATGTGCTCGCCAAACTTGAACTGCCGCTGCACACTACCCGCCAGGTGGTTTTTTGGTTCAGCCCAACGGAGAGTTTGGACCATTTTCGCGAACACCGCCTGCCCGTCTATCTCTTCGAAGCGGAAGCTGACGACGAACTTACCCTCTACGGTTTTCCTTTAACGGGTAGTGACGCTGAGGGAATTAAAGTAGCTCTCCACGGCAGCAAGGAACTTTGCACACCAGGCACAATTTGCCGCGACATACGCCCATCCGACGAGCAAGCCATACGGAAGAGGATTGCAAAGACAATCCCCTCTCTCACAGGACGCATGTTGCGCGCCCAGACCTGCCTCTACACTATGACGCCGGACGAACATTTCCTTCTGGGCACTCTTCCTGACAATCCCACCGTGACCATTGCTGCCGGATTTTCTGGCCATGGCTTCAAATTTGCCCCTGTCATTGGCGAAATTATGGCCGACCTGGTGTTCCGAGGAAGTACGGAGTGGGCCCTTGATCTGTTCTCGCTAACCCGATTCCGGAAGATTTGATACCCCTGAATCAGTTCAAGCAGGAGCGAGCTCTTCGTGTATGCGGAACGCTTTCACCACGCGTGTAATGGTCCCGTTTGGGCTGGGATTATCGGGATCAACTCCTACGCTCACGCTTAAGTGATAAGCGAGAAGCTGGGCAAGTGGGACTTCGAAAGGAGTGCGCAACGCGTCGGGCAGGAACGGCGCGATGGCAGGAATGCTCCACTCCCCGCCCCTTGCCGCAGAGGGCTCATCTCCAATGACGACGAGCCGCCCCAGTTTTTTTGCTCTCAGGTCTTCCATCAGATCTTCTTCATAAAGACGCTTATGGGGATCGGAAGACATAAAGCAGACGATGGGAGTATCTTCCCGCAAGAATCCCAATGCTCCGTGGCGAAAGCCGAGAAACGTTTCATGCATGGCCAGCACTCGCCCGTCCGTAAGCTCAATAATTTTTAATACTATCTCCTGGGCGAGCGCGTGCATGCTCGAGGTAAGAACTACAATGCGGTCCTTGCAATTATGGGCAATCTCCTCGATCAGGCCATTTGACTCTTGTAATCCGCGTTCGACGCGGCGGCAAATATTTTGCAGGTGCTCGGCGAATTGCGGATGGCGACGCAGGGAAAGTCCAGCGAGAACGAGATTTGAGAACGACCCGGTCATCGCGAGGCTGCGATCGTTCGTTCTCTGATCGAGGGCGATCACCTGCATGCCTGGCAGATGAGCCAGACGCCCGTTTTCATTGCAAACGATCGCGATGTGCTGAACGCGAGAAAAAACCTTTTGGAACTTTTCAACCACCGCCGTGCTTTCAGGGCTGGCACCAGACCTCGCTAAAGAGATCAGCAATCCACCTTCGCGAAGTGACGGCATCGCAGTCTCGATTTCGATTGCGGATCGCAGCAGGAGATCGGTAGTCGGAATTGCCTTCGCCAGCGGCCACGCCTCCGCAATGGCAGAAGCTGCGTACGCGGAAGTACCCGCGCCGGTGAGGATGACCTGCGACTTTGTCAGGACAGGCGGCAAGCCGGCCGTTCGCACGCGTTCCAGCGTGGTAGGCCAAAGCTCCGGTTGCAGGGCGATCTCGAACGCAAGCAGGCTGTCTTTTGGATAAGTGTAGGATGGCGTGGGCACCCGTTAGTCCTTCGTCCGGCGCATAGGTAGTCCGACTCTTCATAGGGAATGGGATTGCAAGACTAGACCAACATAGGCTGTGCCTTCGGCGTATGCAAGGGTTTTCTGTAACCGGTTGCATCGGGGCGGAAATTTTCGCAGATTCTTGCCCAAATGGGTGAAGGTGCACCCTTTACCGCCGGTAATCGTTTGGCCTTCTGTCGAGGGCCTATTTTCGTTCCGGTGCAGTGGATTTTCGAATCACCAACTCTGTTTCCACGACATACTCCGCCCCTCGTTGTCGTTTCAACTTCAGCATCTTGTCCAACGATTCGAAGGATAGCGCACCTAAGTGTTCCCGTGGCACCCGTATCGTGGTCAGAGCCGGACGCACCAGAAAGGAAAATGGAATGTCGTCAATTCCTACAATCGAAATATCGTTCGGGACATTGATCCCGGCTTCTTCCAGGGCGATCATCGCTCCCATGGCAATTAGGTCACTTCCGCAAAAAATTACCGTCGGAGCGTCCTTAGTGGAGAGGACGGCCTGCACCGCGGAAGCGCCGGCATCGAAATGGTAATCGCTATGCGCTACCGGATCCGGATCGAGACCTCGCTGCTTCAAACCGGCGACCAAGGTCTGTTTTATGGAGGAAGCAGTTCGGTTGGTTTGCGGACCTGCGATCACAGCGGCCCGGCGATGGCCAAGCGAAGCAACGTGCTCGATGGCCTGAACCAGACCGTGCTGGTAATCAATGGTCACATTGCTTACCAGCCGGTGCGCAGGCACAGGATTACACGTCACCACACCGATTCCCTTGCTGGTCAGTGTCGAGATGAAGGTGTCATCCAGCGAAGAAGTCATAATTGCAACCCCGCGCACCGAATTCTCGATCAGTTTTTGCACCACCGACTCAGTCCGTTTCTCATCGTATTCGGTATTGAGCAGCAAAACATCGAAACCCCGGTCCCAGGCGGCGGCTTGGAATCCTCGAATGATTTCGGAGAAAAATGGATTCACGATCTCGGAAATCACCAATCCGAAAAGATCGCTCTTGCCGATCGCAAGCCGGCGGGCATGCACGTTACGGTGATATTTCAATTGCTCGACCGCGGCCATCACCCGATTTACTGTGTCGGCCGAGATGTAAGGACTCTTGCTAAGTACACGAGAAACGGTGGCGGCCGAAACCTTGGCGACCTTCGCGACCTCATTCATCGTCGGCATAACAATCCAAAGCGTTCACTGAGCAAATCGTTTCTGCGGGGAAAAAACCACCGAGTGCTGTGAGAATACGAGAGCTTCGATCCCCGAAGACCGCATCGAAACCTATTTACAGCGCGAGCGGTAGCATACAGGAAGCCTTCGAATTAGTGAATGAATGCTCTCCGCTGGAGTTCGTAGGATTGCGAACTAGAGGTTATTGTTGTGCTGATGGTACTATCTTTGACCGCTATTCTAAGGCTCATTCGAGGAAATCGTTCGTTATTTCTTATGGAACATGATCAGTTAGCAGTCCGCGTTTGGGGCGACCTCGGCATCCAGTGGCTGGCCATAGTACTGATCAGCCTGCTGGCTTTAACTTCCGATGCATCCTCGCAAGGCATTTCTCATATTCCCGCAGACTTCGTCCTCACCGACGCGACAATTTATACCGAGAATGACTCCCATCAAATTGTGGAAGCTCTCGCCGTTCGTGATGGCAAAATCATCTTCACCGGAAGCGCTCCGGAAGCGGCGAAATTTATCGGTCCCAAAACTAAGGTGGAGCGGGTAAGCCGAAAGTTGGTCCTCCCGGGCCTAGTTGACGCTCACATTCATCCTATGGGGATCGTTGATTTCGGAGGCTGTAGTCTGAAGTCGCAGGCCAAAACATTGGCCCAGATCAGCGCCTTCGTACGTGGCTGTGTAGAGAGCGCACATTTGCCTGCAGGGCACTGGCTGGCCGTGTCTGACTGGGAGTACGGTGGAGGCAACCAGGCGGACCCAGCACATCCAACTTTGCGCGCGGCTTTGGATGCAGCCTCTACCGCGAATCCCATCGTCATGATGGGATGGGACGGACACCACGCCGCCTATAACAGCGCCGCCCTCGCGCTCGCCGAAAACGAAAAGGGGAAAATCATCGGCTATTCGAAAGAAACCCTCGCTAACGACTTCGCGCAATACAAAATTTACGTTGGGGTGGACGCCAAGGGGGAGCTTACGGGAGACATTGCGGACCAGGGTTGGCGTCCGATTGATTCCAGCCAGATCGAAAGGGACGAACACCAAAAACTTCTGGAATCTCCCGAGCGTCTTGCGCAGCGACTCAATAGTGCCGGAATCACGGCGGTACAGGATGCAGATGCCAGAAACGGAGGCTATCCGGTATACGACAAGTTGATTCAGCGGGGACAGCTGACTTTCCGCCTCAACCTGGACCAGTATTTTCTGCCGCAAAGTTTTCGCGACGTTAACGGACACATTGACTATGAAAAATTATTTTCCGAGGCGGATGCGATTCGGCAGAAATACGCTCCCAATCCCTTAGTTCGCGCCGACGCCGTCAAGGTTTACGCGGACGGAGTCCCCGAAGCCAACCCAAATAATATTCCGCCTACGCTGGGGAACTCGCCGCGACCGGTGCCCTATTTTCAGCCCATCTTCAGCAAAGATTCTGAAGGTAAGTTGTCGGTCACAGGCTACGTTGATACCGCTTCCCCCGTATGTGCTTACGTACGCGCGAAACCAGATGAATATTCCGGGCCCGCGCAGATATCAGAATTCGTCAAGTTATATGGTTACCATCCGGCGCAGTGCACCATCTCTTACGGCGTTCCAGAACTTCCCCCGGCAATTTTTAACGAATACATCAAACGCGCCCATCTCGCGGGATACACCATCCACATTCATTCCATCAGCGATACGGCCGTTCACATGGCGCTGGACGCCATCGAAGCAGCGCGCGCGGCGGACGGTATTTCTGCGAAGCCCGACACGCTTGCCCACATTCAATTTGCTACCCCGGAAGATGTGCTACGCATGGGCAGAGATCGTCTTTATCTGGCCTTCACTTATAGCTGGATTTACGCTGAACCCAACGGATACGACTTGAGCATCGTTCCTTTCTTCGACAGAGTCTTGGGGAACAGCTACGAGGCTTTTCACAATCCGGAAAGTTACTACGAGAAGAACACTTATCCGACAAAGACTGCAAGACAAGCCGGAGCGATTCTGGTGGCTGGATCGGATGCTCCCGTGCTTACCAAGGACCCGCAGCCGTTCGTCAATATGGAATTTGGAGTTACACGGGCGCGCCATGGTCTTCGCCCAATGAGTGCGCAGCAGCGGCTCGATATCCGCGATCTGATTGATGCCTACACTATTAATGGAGCTCGTGCTTTAAATCGCGCTTCGGAAATTGGCTCTATAGAAGTGGGAAAGTCAGCGGATTTTATCGTCGTGGACCAGAATATTCTGGCTTTGGCCGATGAAGGTCGGCCGGAGAAGATAGGGGACACCAAGGTTCTCGAAACCTGGTTTATGGGAAAAAAGGTGTACTCCTCACCTTAGTAGCAAGGCATTCTCGTTAATCGAAATTCAGGCAGCAAGAACTACCAGGACCAGCGCCGAAGATCCCTTTGCGAGTTTGAGCGTAGGACATTCGCCGGGCGACACCGCAACTGTTTCCCATGACTCGAGCGTGATAGGCGTTGCCTCCCCGCCAGCAATCGTCGCGGCGCACTCTACCGACAGGGTCCGTATGTGAACCAATGCCTCGAACTTGTCTTCTGTTTTCTCAATTGGTGGAAATGCAATTTCATCCCGCGTAGCATTGATTTCGACGAGTCCCAAGCGCAGCCGCTGCGCATAAGTCGCTTCCTCGAATAGGACCGAAATCCCGCCCGCCTGACTGCGAACATTCGTATTGAAAACAGTTGGTGGACGGCCGACTGCGGGTGTTGCGCGCGCATATGCGACGTCCGCGTCGCCTTTCAATGTGAGCCGATAAGCCGCGTGCGGCGGAAGATAAGCAGCACAGGAACTACGTTGTAAATCGTTGGCGGCGGACAGAATGAAGGAGTGCGGGATTTCTTGGGAGTTGTGCATGCTCATGGCAAGTTCGGCGGACCCGGCTAACACCACTATGAAGACTTCATCCTCCTCCGCGTGTCCATTGATGACTGAATCCGCTTCGAAGCGATAGATTCTCAAGGAACGCAAGCTTGAGAATCCGGTTTGCGATTTATCAATATCCACGGGGCGCCGGACGAGATTCGGAACTCCCGGAATCTCCAGCTGCCGATCGTGGTCAGCTTTGATCAGTTTCATGGCGTCAATTGAGGTTCGGTTGCCTTAGATCGGTTGGACTGAGTTTGGGCAAATTGCGGAAGGTAGCCTTTGTGGGCTTCGATGAGGTCACGTGCCAGTGCAGCGGCTGCATCCGGGTCGCTGACCGAGCCATCAGTGAGCAGCGCTTCGACGAACAGATCGAAGTTGCCAGTAAGTGCGGCTTCAACCGTCACTTCAATCGCAGCGATCTTCGCCAGTAGTTTAGCAACGAGAGCTGGCGGCAGCGCCCTCGACTGAAGCGGCATGAAACCTGCTCCTCCGGCGGCTGCGGGCAGTTCGAGAACCGCATCCCAAGGAAGGCCTGGGACGGCACCGTGGTTCGGCATGTTCACGGAAAAGACCTGACGCCGGTCCAGCAACAGTGACTGCATGATTTCAACTAATTGTTCAGACTCACCCGGCACGTTATTAAAGTACGCCTCCGGCAGTGGATCAGCCGAGCGCGCTATTGCGAGCATTTCGTCGAACCAGGTGTCTCCGAGTGCGATGCGGCCATCAATGGAATAGGCGTCAATGCCGAGAGTTCGTCCGTAGTATTGACCATGAGGAAAACGTTCGGGATAAAACTCTGTGATGTGGCGATCAACCGCGACCGGGAACACACCGTAGCGCTCGAAGATAGACCACGCGAACGGATCGTCTGAATAGCGCGGGGCCCGTCCGGTTACGCCGTTCGGCCAGTCGGTCTTGTCGCGAAGTTCTTGCTCCAGCAGCGGACGCTGTGCTGCGACCTTCGCTTTTATCAAAGGCATAACATCTTCGCCGTCGCAGCGAATGTCGGTAAGAAACGTAAGATGGTTGAGGCCGACTCCGAAGCTCGTTACGCAATTTTCATCTTTACCCAGGAAGCGCGCTAGGATGCCCTCGACGTAATGGACGCCGTGGCACAACCCAATGACAGGCACCCCAGTCTTGAGTCGAATTGCGCGGCATACTGCGGTCATAGGATTCGAGTAATTAAAGAAATACGCTTTCGGACAAAGCTCTTTCACGTCCTCAGCAATTGCCACCATTTGCGGAATCATCCGCAGGGCACGCGATATTCCGCCCGGCATCATGGTGTCGCCGACAGGCTGGAAAATTTTATGTTTGCGCGGCACCTGGACATCGAGCTCCCAGCCCCGGCGTCCGCCCACGGCGATAGTGGTCACAACAAAGTCCGCGCCTGGCAGCACTTCTCGGCGATCCGTCGTTGACACGATCGGAAAATTGACGTTTTTAAACTTCAGCATTTTGCGGACCAACCGGTCCACAGCATCCAGTGTGACGGGATCAATATCCACCAACGCCAATTCCCAGCGATCGGCTTGACCAGTCAGGATGACGTCCGCGACCAGCCGCTGCGTGAAAACGGTACTGCCAGCACCAATCAGAACGAGCTTAAAACGGTCTTTCAAATGGTCTCCATCCCGGGTTAAGACGCGGCGCATCCAACCCTAAAAAGCGTGCTTAATCATGCGAAACTTTGTAGCTCTCAATGCGATGAAGTCTCCGACCGCCACGTCGAAGTCACCTTAAAAAATCTTGTCTCCTCACGGTCGCCATGACGAGGGGACCGCGTACTCAAAGCCTTTTATTCTAAAGCACATCGGCCGCCCTCTCCATGCCTTGCCTGCTTACTTTCAGTCCTTCGTAGCGAACGCGCCTGAATTGATTGCATCGCTCGGAACGCCACCCTGTAAGACTTCCAAAGCATTTCGCGCGGCCCTGATGGCGGCGCCGGCTTTTCCGCCGAACGTCAAACCGGCCTGATGGGGAGTAAGCACGACATTATCGAGCGTGAAAAAAGGAGATTCCAATAGCGGTTCTGCCTCGAACACATCCAGACCCGCGCCCGCAATCTGGCCCTTCTTCAGCACCTCCAACAAAGCGTCTTGGTCAACCAGTTCGCCGCGCGCAATATTGATTAGAAAAGCGGAGGGCTTCATCAAGCCCAATTCTCGGGCGCCTATCATGTGGCGCGTCTCGCGCGAAAGCGAAGCGAACAAGCACACGATGTCCGCGGTTTTCAGCACCTCGTCCAGTGACGCGTACTCAATTCCAAGCTCTTTCTCCAGCGCAAGCAGTGGGGTCCGCGTATGAACGAGAATCCGAACGCCGAAGGAGCGGGCGCGGGTTACGAATGCCTTCGCTATTTGTCCCAACCCAATCACGCCCACGGTTGACCCATGAATATCCATGCTGGTCAGAGTCCGGCTCGTCCACAACCCGGACCTTATGGCGCGATCGCCCGTCAGAATTTGCCGTACCACGCAGAGCATCAACCCGAGGGCAAACTCGGCGCATTGCTCCGCGTTTACGCCCTTAACCGTGGTCACAATTACATCGCGGCGCGTGGCCTCATTGAGGTCTACATTGTCCGAACCCGATGTATGCAGAGCAATGACTCGCAGTTTGGGAGCAAGCGACAGCGCTCCAGCATCCATCCCCATAACGCGGCCCATGATGACCGCGTGAGCTTCTTTCAAAGCAAAACGTTTCTCCGGCGCGAGCTCCCGCCACGGAGTAAGGTCCGGAACATAGTGAATGTCATGACCTGAAGTTTTCAGCATTGCCACAGCTTCAGGGATGGTATGGAAGCTGTCTGAGATCACAACGATGCGTGACGAATTCATCTTTTCCAGTTCAAGCCGCCCTTTATACGGATCTTCGGCAGACTTACCACTTTGCTGCTAAATTATATCTATGCATGCGCTTGCATAACCCATTTAATATACGAGCAGGGAGCGAAAATGGGTATCTGTTCGCCACTCGCGTGCTCAATCAATCCGGCTGCCAGGTGTAAATAATGAAGTTTCTCCGCTACGGCGCCGTAGGATCAGAACGTCCAGGGATACTTGACGCTGACGAACGGATACGAGACCTTTCCGCTCACGTTTCCGACATCGGCGGCGCCACGTTGCTGCCTTCAACCATCGCTCGGCTCAAGGCGCTTGATTTAACGAAGCTGCCACTGGTGCCGGGCAAATCGAGAATCGGACCATGCGTGGCCGGAACCGGAAAGTTTATCTGCATCGGGCTCAACTATTCCGACCATGCCGCTGAAGCGGGAATGGTGATCCCTCCCGAACCTATCCTTTTTATGAAGGCAACTTCGGCAATCATGGGTGCGAATGACGATATCGAAATTCCTCGAGATGGAAAGAAGACTGATTGGGAAGCTGAGCTCGGATTCGTCATTGGGTCCCCAGCGAAATATGTGAGTGAGGATGACGCCCTCAATCATGTCGCAGGCTATTGCATTGTTAACGATCTGTCCGAGCGGGCCTTCCAATTGGAGCATCACGGGCAATGGACCAAGGGGAAATCGCATGACACGTTCGGTCCGGTTGGGCCGTGGCTGGTGACGCCCGATGAGGTCCCGGATCCCCAGAGCCTACCCATTCGACTCGATGTAAATGGCCGTCGTTATCAGGACGGCTCCACTGCGACGATGGTATACACGGTGCGTTTTCTGATCGCATACCTTTCCCGCTTTATGACGCTGCAGCCAGGAGACATCGTGTCCACAGGCACGCCTCCAGGAGTTGGTATGGGACAAAGACCGCCAGTGTTTCTGAAGAGTGGAGATCAGGTATCGATCGCTATCGCAGGCTTGGGCGAACAGCATCAACACGTAACCGCCCCCCACGAGTCGCGAGCTCAAGAGAGCGCGCCTGCCCTATGACCGAGAAGAAAAAATTGCGCAGCCAATCGTGGTTCGCGCGGCAGGACAAGAATGGGTTTTATTATCGTTCCTGGCTGAAGAACCGCGGCTTTCCACAAGACCAGTTCGATGGCCGTCCAGTGGTTGGGATCTGCAATACCTGGTCCGAGCTCACTCCTTGTAATACGCACTTTAAAACGATCGCCGATCACGTGCGTTGGGGCGTGTTGGAATCGGGCGGCTTTCCGCTCGAGTTCCCCGTCATGTCGTTAGGCGAAACCATGCTGCGCCCGACGGCAATGCTTTACCGCAACCTCGCGTCAATGGACGTCGAGGAATCAATCCGCGCAAATCCGCTGGACGGGGTCGTCCTGCTGATGGGATGCGACAAGACCACACCTGCACTTCTGATGGGAGCCGCGAGCGTAGACGTGCCGACCATCGGAATTTCTGGCGGCCCGATGCTCCGAGGCGTTTACAAGGGAACCTACATCGGTTCGGGAACAAACACCATCTCGATGAGCGAGCAACTTCGCTCTGGAGAGATCAGCCTTTCGGAGTACCACGAGGCGGAAGCGTGCATGCACCGCTCGCAGGGACACTGCATGACCATGGGCACGGCCTCGACCATGGCCTGTCTGGTAGAAGCCCTCGGAATGGGCATGCCGGGAAACGCGGCAATTCCCGCAGTGGACGCGAGACGAAATCTGCTTGCTCGCGAAGCCGGACGCCGCATTGTCGAGATGGTGAAACAAGACATCGTCATGTCGAAAATCGTGACCCGGCAAGCGCTGGAGAATGCGGTGCGGGTAAATGCCGGCATCGGCGGATCTACTAACGCCGTAATTCATTTGATCGCCTTGGCGCGCCGCATGGGACTCGGGCTGAGCCTTGACGACTGGGATAGCCTCGGGCGCGGAGTACCTTGCCTGCTCGACATCATGCCCTCTGGACATTTCCTCATGGAGGATTTCTTCGAGGCGGGAGGTTTACCCGCCATAATTCGAGAGCTCGGAGAACACAATTTGCTTCATAGGGACGCTTTAACGGTGAATGGGCGTTCCATCTGGGACAATAATAAGGACGCACCGTGCTGGAATCGAGACGTCATCCACCAGTTCGACACACCTTTAAAACCTCATGGTGGTATTGCGGTGCTGAAGGGGAACCTGGCGCCCGATGGGGCCGTCTTGAAGCCGTCTGCGGCGTCGCCAAAGTTGATCAAACATACGGGTCGAGCTGTGGTGTTTGAGTCAATCGAAGATCTTCACGCCAGGATCAACGACGACGCCCTGGACATCGACGAGAACTGCGTCATGGTACTGAAAAATTGCGGACCAAAAGGATACCCGGGCATGGCCGAGGTCGGAAACCTGCCTCTCCCGCCAAAGATCTTGAAACGAGGTATCACTGACATGGTTCGGATATCGGATGCTCGTATGTCGGGGACGGCCTATGGCACTGTGGTGCTGCATTGCGCTCCGGAAGCGGCTGCCGGCGGCCCATTGGCTCTCGTACAAAACGGAGATATGATTGCCCTCGATGTGGAGGCGCGCACCCTGTCATTGCTAGTGGATGACACCGAACTCACGCGCCGGCGAAAAGCCCTACATGCCCCCAAGCCGCATGCTTCACGCGGCTACGTGAAACTCTATATCGAGCATGTCTTGCAAGCGAACGAAGGCGCCGACTTTGATTTTTTGGTGGGCGGCAGTGGCTCCGATGTGCCGCGCGATAATTTCTAAAGTTGAGGAAGATTCTCGGAGGCGTCACAAACGTTTAGTTAAGAAACTATTGTGCCATTTTGAAAGTTCAGGAGGAAGAATCTGATGATGACTCGGCGAGGGGCACTCATTGCCATAAGCGCCGCAGCCTTAGGCGCAGTGCCGTTGAGTTCCGCGCTCGTGCGGCTTCTTCGATCACGTCTGGCCGAACCTCAAGAATCCGCAACTGGCACGCAACTAAAAGATGCCGCGAAGGAGGCTGCGGACGAGCGTCTTCGCCAGGACCTCGCCCGGCTTGCCCCGAACGCATATTCGGAAGAAGGGGTGCCAGTCTTTCTGGCCTGCGAAGATCTGGTATCAAAAGAGGACGTCGTAACAAAAACAGATAGAGACAAAACCTCGCAGAAGTCCTCCGCCACCCTGATTGCCTTCAACATCTCTCTCGCCTCCAAATTTCGCAAGACTGCCGACGCATGGCAACGCATCCATCCGGACGCTACCGGCAAAGATGTCGCCAAAGTCATTGAAGTGCTTGCTGACCGGGATTTCTCCAGCGGCGGAACGGAGCAAAAACAGTGAATGACTCTTCCACGTTCTCCGAAAGCGCCAATGACATCGAACAATTATTTGCAGGACATCCTGTTATCCGGGCGGTTAATTTTCACAACACCTCGCGCGCCCAGACCGAGCGTTATGAACGCCAGCTCGCGCAATACAGCCGCTTCTTTACCTCGGTTAATCAGGACGAACTTGAGAAATATCTGATCACTGGCCGCTGGCACAAACCCAAGCCGGGACTGATCGTGTCGGTGTTCGAAGGCTACCGCAACAGCTACGATGTGCTCACGCCCCTGATAGAGAAGCACGGTTTCATCGGCTGGTATTGGGTCATCACCGGATTTATAAACGCTTCCGTTCCGGATCAGCGTACATTCGCGGAACATCACGACATCGATATGCTCACTCATGAATATCCCGACGGCCGCTATGCAATGACTTGGGATGAGCTTCGCCAACTCGACAAGAAGCACGTGATCGCCTGCCACACGCGCTCCCACACGCTACTGTCGCAATTGGAGCCCGCAATCCAGCGTCAGGAAGTTGTCGGCTCGCAAGAAGATTTCAAGAAGCAACTGGGACATCCGGTGCGGGGGTTCGTCTCCCTGACTGGACCCGCCTATGGTGAGAATCCGGCGATTGACAGGCTGATTGATTCGGCCGGATATGACTTCGTTTTTTCGAACTTTCGCATCCAGCGTATTCGCGAGAAAATAGCTCGTGTGGCGCGGGTACTCTTGCCCACGAAAAGCCGGCTAAGTTCTCCGCTCTAGGCGTTCCCCGCGGTAATCGTCTCCAGCCCGTGCCCGTGCGGCCCGGTTTCGCGAATGCGAAGCAATATGGCAAACAACATTCCGACGAATCCAAGCAACGAAAAGATCAACATTCCAGGCCGGTAGCCCGCGAGATTTCCCAGTCCTGCATGCCCGTAGTCGTTGGCTTTACCAATCAGCAAATTGAGGGCAAAGAAACCGATTTGTTCAATCAGCGTCATGAGAGCATACGCGGTGCCGAGGCGCTTGGGATCCACGATATAAGCCACCGAGGGCCACATCACTGCTGGAATCATTGAGAAGGCGATTCCCATCATGCATAGCGGTACGAAAAGAGAAATATTGGTGTATCCCAGCAGAAGATACACCGGCATCAGCAGAATGGAGGCAAACATCATAAAAAACGCCCGCTTCCCGATCCGGTCGGATAACAGTCCTATCAGTGGGGTCGCTATCATGGCCGAAAGAGGAAGCAGACTGTTGAACAT
>JALYIM010000162.1 GCA_030775785.1 Acidobacteriota bacterium | reverse complement strand
AAAGTCTTATGTATCTGCCCAGAGCGAGTGCGCAAAAGTCAGCTTGGACGCGAGCGATGATTCTCACTCTCGGATTCCTGTTGGTGGCTCTCGCGAAGCACCTCCCCGATGCTGGCGCATTTTCCATCGGGTCAATGCTCATAGGGTCATGGTGCAGCTGCCTAGCCATCATTCTGTGGCAGGCATGGCGCAGGAGAAAGGCACAGAAGGGTCCATACAATCAGTCAGCCAGGAAAAAAGTTCTAATCGTCGGTGCTGGTCTACTAGGCCGACAATTTGCCGCCTCGTTGGTTGAGATGGATCCGCAAGATCGCGTCGTCGTTGGGTTTATTGATGACACTAAACCTATCGGCGGCGACATCTTAGGGCTTTCAAAAGACCTTCCAATCATTGCGCAAACGACTTTCGCGGACGAAATTGTAATTACCTCATCTCTCGACGCCGAACTGATTCGCCTGACCACTCAGACGGGTCGTTCCAACCGCCTGAAGGTAAAAATTATCCCCGACATTGGCGTTACACCTGTGGCGTCGGAAGTAATCGGAAGGTTTCCCATCCTCACGCTTCATGAGGAATCGGTTCCAAAGGCAGGTTTCTTTCTGAAGCGGGCCTTGGATGTGGGACTGGGTGGCATCGCTCTCCTTTTAGCAGCGCCCCTTGTGGCTGCAATTGCAATCTTGGTCAAGCTCGATTCCGCGGGCCCAGTCCTTTACAAGGCTAAGAGAGTCGGAAAAAGAGGGCGACATTTTGTTTGTTACAAGTTTCGAACCATGGTGCTGGATGCAGAGCGTCGCAAAGACGCGTTGCGCTCATCGAACCAGCGCAATGGGGCGTTTTTCAAAATGGCGAAAGATCCCAGGGTCACCCGCGTTGGGGAACTTTTGCGGCGCTACAGTTTGGACGAACTCCCCCAACTCTGGAACGTCTTCCTTGGGGAAATGAGTTTAGTTGGTCCGCGGCCTCATCCGTTGGATGACTTCGCGCGCTATGCGTCCAGTGACTTGAGACGCCTGGACGTAGTGCCGGGCATGACTGGTTTGTGGCAGGTAACGGCCCGCCGCGATCCCTCATTCCAAAGGAACATGGCGCTGGACCTTGAATATATCGAACACTGGAATTTCATTTTGGACCTGAAGATTTTAATGAAAACCATTTCGGCTGTGCTGCAAGGCACCGGCTCGTAACGCTACTGGGAATTCTGTGAATCAGTTTTCGCGAACATCGGCGTCAATCGTCTCCGGAGAGGTATCGCACTGGCTTTTCGTTCCGACACTTCGTGCACTGCATTTACTTCTCGAATCGCCTTCGTACTTAGTAATCATGACACTCGCTGTCATGTTGCTCCGCCCTCCCGACGTTCAGTTTTATTGGATAGACCGCATCGCTCTTTCAGCTCTGCTTTTCGTAGTTATTCTGCGCGCGCTCTTGCTGAGGCAATCCCTAGATTGGGGTATCAGGGTGAGCTTGCCGCTAGCAGCGTTGACTGGACTGGGCCTTTGGAGCATGCTGAGCCAGCCCTACGAACCGGAACTCTGGAGCGTCTTCGCCGCGAAATGGGTCGTCCCATTTATTCTTTTTCATATTGCTGGCAACGCTTTCCAAAATGGAGAGTCGTTCCGGCAATTGGAAACCTTCCTCCTTTTGGTACTTGTTTACCTGGCTGCGATCGCCATTCTTTTTTTGAGTGGCGCGACCTCAATAATATTTCCCGAGTACATCCTCGATGAAGGACTCGGTATTCACATTGATCGTGCCCGCGGGCCGTTCCTGAATGCGGTGGCGAATGGCGTGACATTGAACTGCCTGGGCTTGGTGGCACTAGACTCTTTTAGACGCCGGCGATTACGCGGTTTTCCGGCACTCCTGCTGCTGGCCGCTGTGCCCCTATCCATTCTGGCAACCAAGACACGCACTGTCTGGATTGCGTTTACCGCATCCATCGTGCTGCTTGCTGTTTTTTCTCCAAGCTTGCGATTGCGCGGCGCATGTCGTGCTCTTTTGCTCGTCGGCGGACTATGCACCTTGGCTGCTTTAAGTTTTTCGGACGTTCGAACTTCCCTCGCCGACCGCCTGCGCGAACGTGAGCCGCTGGAATTCCGTCGTGATATGTACCAGGCCGGATGGGCTATGTTCCTGGAAAAACCGTTTATCGGATGGAGCTCAAACTCGATCCAATCCGAACTATCGAAGCGTGTGCCCGATTTTCAGCCGGAGCGATTCATATTTCACAGCACTTACATCGAAATTGCCGTGGAAGACGGCGCGGTCGGCGTCGCGCTATATGCCTGGCTCATGATTGACCTCCTCCGGTTAGGTAAACGAAATGAGGGAAACGCTACCGGTAATGCTCATTTTTTGGACGGACAATTTCACGTAATCTGGCAGCTTTTACTTATTGTTTATCTCGTCAACGCCAGCTTTGTGGTAATGAGCTACCAATTTGTTAACGGATTGTTATTTACCATCGCTGGAATACTGGCGACTCAAAAGCGAGTGCTGGCCTCTGCTAACCGGATGATTTCGCTCAAAGAAATCTAAAGTGCAAGTCCTAGCCTACATTGCGAATCAATTTCCCTCTCCATTGGAACCATATGTTGCCGAGGAGATTCAGGCGTTGCGTCAGCGTGGCGTTCATGTCGTCCCATGCAGCGCTCGTCTTCCCGAAGCCAATCTAAACAATGGATTGAAATCGCTTGCGGACGAAACCTTGTATTTACAGCATTGGAAATTGACTTCAGTGTTGCTTGCATCCTGGCTGTGTCTTGTGACTCTTCCACTGATTGCTGACTTTCTTTGGAGAATCCTGGCTCAAGGTAATGAGACGGCAGCGCGTCGCGCCAAAGCTCTGCTACACACCTGGATGGGCGTTTATCTCGCTATCTCGCTAAGAGAAAAAAACGTAACTCACATACACGTTCATCATGGCTATTTCTCTGCATGGATCACAATGGTCGCGGCCCGCGTATTAAAAATCGGTTTCAGCATGACTCTGCACGGCTCAGATCTGCTGGTAAATTCCTTTTACCTGGACACAAAATTGGAAAACTGCGATCGCTGCTATACAGTGTCCGACTTCAATCGCAAATTCATCATTGGGAACTATCCGCAAATCGAATCGGAGAAGATCGTACTGAGGCGACTGGGAGTAAAGGCCAGAGCGGCCAACCCGTCGAGAACAAATGCCCGGGCGTCCAACAGACTTCGCCTGCTGTCTGTTGGGCGGTTGCATCCGGTAAAGGACCATGCCTTCCTGCTGGCAGCCTGTCGAGAATTGAAAGCAAGTCACGTCGCATTCAATTGCTTCATAGCCGGAGAGGGTCCAGCCCGGCCGTCGCTCGAATGGCTCGTGCATCAATTCAGGTTAGAGGAAGAGGTCCAGCTTCTCGGCCATCTATCCCGTCCGCAACTCGACGAGCAATACGCTATTTGCGACATAGCCGCGCTCACCAGCCGCAGCGAAGGAATTCCCGTAGCACTTATGGAGGCGATGGCCCACGAAAAGATCGTGCTGGCGCCAGACATCACTGGAATCCATGAACTGATCGTGCAGGGCAAGACCGGATCTCTCTACCAGCCGGGATCACTTGCTGACTTTGTCTCAAAGGTAGAAATGATTCACAGTGCCTCGGCGCATTTGGAACCCATTCGTGCGCGGGCGCGCAACCATGTCGCCGAGAATTTCAACAGTGACAAAAACCTCGCAGCTTTTGTTGATCGTTTCCTGTTTCATCTGGGCGATGCTGCAGCGTCCACGGAAAGTGGGCAGAGTGAAAATCCTCTTCTGCAACAAATATAACTATCCATTCAGCGGTACTGAAACTTATCTGTTCGAAGTGATGGGTCTCCTTCGGGGCGCTGGCCATCAAGCAGAATTGTTTTCGATGGAAGACGTGCGTGGGGAACCGACTGCCTATGACCACCACTTCCTGACCCAGATTGACTTCAAGAGCACGATCTCAAACCCGGTCGAGAAGGCGAGGCTTGCAGCGACCGCAATTTATTCGCGCGAAGCTCGCCAGCGTCTCCGAAGGATGATCATAGAATTTCGTCCGGATGTCGCACACATCCGAAACATCTATCACCATCTCTCACCCTCGATTCTTTGGGAACTTAAAGCCCAAAGCGTCCCCATTGTCTATCACCTGAATGATTTCAAGCTGATTTGTCCAAGCTTCAATATGGTCTCAAAAGGACGGGCGTGCGACAAATGCCAGGGCGGAAATTTTTGGCACGTTGTTGCTGAAGGCTGCTACCCCGGCCCGAAGAGTTCGGCGATAGCGCTGGCAGGTGAAGCTTACGCTCACAAGTGGGCGCAAAGTTACCAGAATTGCGTAACTCAATTTCTTGCGCCCAGCTGCTTCGTCAAAGACAAGTTGGTCGCGAACGGTTGGGACGCAGCGAAAATCGAGGTGCTTTCCCACTTCCAAACATTATCGCAACGTATCCCCGTGGTTGCGGCGCGAAACGCCCCCGTCCTTTACTTCGGCAGACTCTCGCCCGAGAAAGGTTTAGACATTTTGCTGCAAGCCGCGGAACATCTTCCTCACATAAAGTTTCAAATCGCCGGTGCTGGACCGCAGAGAATCGAGCTGGAAAATCGAGCCCGCAACTCCGCAGCGCTGAAAAACGTGGAATTCGTAGGACACATTTCTGGACCGGCGCTACAGGGCTTAATTGAAGCATCTCGCTTCACTGTCTTCCCTTCCCTTGCCTACGAAACTTTTGGCAAAAGCATTCTCGAATCGTACGCCTGGAGCAGGCCTGTAATAGCTTCTGATCTCGGTTCCCGGACCGAGATTGTGCAAAATGGCCGTACCGGATTACTGTTTGCTCCCGGAAGCGCGGGCGATCTCATCAAAAAGATCGCATTTCTCGATCAAAGACCGGCCCTCGCTGCCGAGATGGGATCTCGCGCGCGCAAGCTAGTCGCCGAGGAATACAGGCCTGAGACGCACTTAACCGTCCTCACTGCACTCTATGAGCGCTTGCTACCGCTTTCGTGCACTGCAGCGATAACGAATTCGAAATTACCCGGAATGAAATCCAAAATGCGGGTCGCTTTCATCGGCGGCCGCGGACTGATTTCGAAATATAGCGGGATCGAAACCTACTACGAGGAAGTCGGAAGACACATCGCAGAAATCGGACACGAGGTCACCGTCTACTGCCGAATGTATTTCACTCCGAAAATGCGCGACCACCACGGAATGCGGTTGGTCAGACTTCCGACAATTCGCTCAAAGCACCTTGAGACATTGCTGCATACCTTATTGAGCACTTTCCACGCGATATTCAGCGATTGCGACATAATTCATTATCACGCTTTGGGACCGGCGATGTTTTCGTTTTTGCCACGTTTGTTCGGTAAAAAGACCGTGGTCAGCGTTCAAGGTTTGGACTGGCAAAGAAAAAAGTGGGGCCGGTTTGCTGCTACCGTTCTTCATTTCGCAGAGGGCGCGGCCGCCCGCTTTCCGAACGCAACCATAGTAGTTTCGAAAACTCTACAACAGCAATACCAAGCCACCGGGAGCAGAGGAACGATTTATATTCCCAATGGCACTTCCTTGCGGAAAGCTCGCTCTTCGCGGCGACTCGCGGCGTGGGGGCTGGCAGCGAACAGTTACGTATTATTTCTCGGACGATTCTCGCCGGAGAAAAATTGCCATCTGTTGATCGAGGCTTACAAGAGGCTCGGCAAAACCCCAGTAAAACTTGTGCTGGCGGGGGGCTCGAGCTATTCCGACGCCTACTCCACGATGCTGCGTGCCAATCAGGACCAAAATATCCGCATACTCGATTGGCTCTCGGGCGATGCCTTGGATGAATTAATCGTGAACGCGATGCTGTTCGTTTTGCCATCCGACGTTGAAGGATTATCCCTCGCACTGCTGGACGCTATGGGGGCAGGTATTTGTGTGCTGACCAGCGACATTCCTGAGAACCTCGAGGTTGTGCATGACGTGGGATTCACTTTTAGAAGCGGCGATCTCGGGGATCTTGAGCGCATGTTGAGAATGTTAATTGCTGATCCATTAGCCCGGCGAGAAGCCGCGTCGAAGGCGAGGCAACGGGTCGAGGAACAGTACCTCTGGTCGCGGGTCGCACGCAGAACAGAAGAAATCTATCGCTCCGTGATGTTAGACCGACAAGCCGTACGGCGGCCTGCGATAGTGGTCCCGTCAGAAGCTTCCCGCGCGGTGCGAGCGGCATAACATATCATTTGGAGAGGTTACGATTTTCTCAACATGACAAGGCATTAACTGCCGAAGGCGATGGGCTCATCCACGGGTGCGAGTTGCGCTGTGAAGTGCCGCAAAAACGGGGCTTCATACTTCAGATTGAGTCCGCGGATTTTCTCGCGCTTCGACCAAACCTCTAGAATCACTTCCACAACATAGTCAATATGGCTCTGCGTATACATTCGGCGCGGAATCGCCAGCCGGACCAGATCCATCTTGGCTGAATCGCCAAACATCAAACCGCCGATTTCCACCGAACGAATGCCTCCTTCCAGGTAGAGCTCGACTGCAAGCGCAACTCCGGGAAATTGATGTATGGGAATGTGCGGCAGGAAGGCGCGCGCATCAATGTAGATGGCATGGCCTCCGGGAGGTTGCACGATCGGCACGCCGGCGTCTGCGATGTGGCTGCCCAGATAAGCGGTGGACGCAATTCTATAGCGAAGATAATCTTCCTCCAGAGCTTCGTGCAGCCCGACTGCGATGGCTTCGAGATCACGGCCCGCTAATCCCCCGTACGTTGGATATCCTTCCGTAAGAATTAGTAAATCCTTTTGCTGCTGCGCGAGTAAGTCGTCGTTGGTGCATAGGAAGCCGCCGATATTCGCCATGCCATCTTTTTTAGCCGACATGGTGCAACCGTCACCATAGCTGAACATTTCCTGAGCGATCTCTTTCTCACTTTTCGATTCGTATCCTTTTTCGCGCTGCTTGATGAAATAGGAGTTCTCCGCAAAACGGCAGGCATCGAAATAGAGCGGGATGGAATGACGGCGGCAGATTGCGCTTACCTGCCGGACGTTCTCCATCGAGACCGGTTGGCCTCCACCAGAATTATTGGTGACGGTGAGCAGCACCAGAGGCACGCGTTCGCGCCCGACTTTTGTGATTAGTCGTTCGAGGGCGGCGACGTCCATGTTGCCTTTAAAAGGATGCTTGAGACTGGGCTGCTTGCCTTCGGGAACTACCAAGTCCACCGCCTCGGCGCCCACGAACTCGACATTTGCGCGCGTGGTATCAAAGTGCGTGTTGTTGGGGACGACATCGCCTTTTTTACAAATTACGCTGAACAAAATGCGTTCCGCCGCCCGCCCTTGGTGCGTCGGGATGACATGCTTGTATCCGAAGATGGCCTGCACCGCGGTTTTGAAGCGGTCAAAACTTTTGCTGCCGGCGTAGCTTTCGTCGCCTTCCATAATGGCCGCCCATTGATGCGTAGACATGGCACCAGTTCCAGAATCCGTGAGCAGATCAATGAGAACGTCCGCAGACGGAAGCAAGAACAAGTTGTAATGCGCAGTCCGTAACAACACCTCCCTTTCTGCGCGTGAAGTCCAGCGGATGGGTTCAACGCTTTTTATTCGGAAAGGTTCAATGATGGTTTTAATCATGAAGTTTATTCGTTATCGATGAAGATTAGGCGAGCTTTAGCGAAGCTGTAGCCTGTCTTCACTCTCCGACGGCCTGTAACTTACCGCCGCGGTGCGCTCGAGTTTATCCCAGGCAAACCGGCGGCCTTCTATCGCCCGCTTCACAGTTCTAAACAGCACCACGGAAAAGAGCTGACGGTAAGCGAAGCGTTGTAACCATACCTGACTGAGTAGCCATGCATCTTCGCGAGCTTCCGGTTGGCGGCGTTCCAGCGCAAACGCTATCGCCGAAGTAATGAAATCAATGATCAGAAAGGCCGCGAAGAAAATCACGAGTCGCTGGAAGCTGGCAGGATCGGTTGATTCCGGATGGAATAGTTTCTGCACCAGATACCAGAGAGCTCCAACCACAAACATCACGTCAATGAATGGCGAAACCAGCGGCAGCAGTATCTGGAAAACTAAGATGTTGGGCAGTGCGATCCAACCCAGCACTCCTTTGCGGGCAAACACAGCGCGATGTTTCCAGACGGCCTGCAATATCCCAAACGACCACCGAAAGCGCTGCCGCATTAATCCGTTGGCATTGCTTGGGGCTTCGGTATATGCGAGCGCAATATCTTCATATTCCACGCGATATCCGCGCCGCAGCAGCGCCATCGTCAGATCGGCATCTTCCGCCACTGTGTCAGTGTGATAACAGCCCGCTTCCTTGACTGCCGATACTCTCCATGCACCGATCGCTCCGGGGACAACGCTGACCGCGCCTAAAGTATTCAGCGCTCGCCTTTCAAAATTCTGACTGGTGATGTATTCCAGCGCCTGCCACCGCGTCCATAGGTTGATGCGATTGCCGACCTTGGCATTCCCAGCCACCGCTCCCACTTTCGGATTTATAAAATGCGGAACCATCCGGGAGATCGCTTGGCGAGCGATAACGGTGTCGGCATCAATACCAACGAAAATTTCTTCATTCCGCAAATGCTTTAGTCCGAAATTCAGCGCCTCGGCCTTTCCGGAATTTTGTTTCGTTAAGATGAGGACCTTACCTGAGTCTTGCTCCGCTCGAAACACCCGCTGGGCAACTTCCAGAGTGCGATCGCTGGATCCATCATCAATCACGATCACTCGAAAATTCGAATAGTCCGACGCCAGCACGGCACGTACAGTGCGCTCAATGACTTTTTCCTCGTTATAAGCGGGAACCAACACTGCGACGGACGGTTTATAGGCTTGGGCTTCTCCCGGCAAACCGTATTTCGAATGCCGCAAGCGATCATAGATCGCGAAAGCTCCAATGAAGAATAGTCGCCCGGTCATGAGCAAATCGCCGAGGAAAAAGATCCACGTGATGGTCTTAATGCCTGCGTCAAACAGCCAGAAACCTATCCAGGTCAAGCGCGCACTCCAGCGCTCGTTCGCGGGTATTGGTGGCATCACTTCAGCTCGGGTCTTGCCCAACAGTTCGTACACTGGAACGATCGTCAAGCCCTTCGCACGAGCGCCCTCGATGATTTTTGGCAGCGCCAGCAGCGTCTGCTCACGATTGCCTCCGCCGTCGTGCAATAAAATGATGTTGCCGCAACGAATATCGGCGGCGCATGGAGGAAGGTGTTCGAGAACGTCGGACGTGATCTGGGCCGCAGTATGGCGAGGATTATCGCGCCAGTCGTTGGGATCCACTTTGTCGCCAATGGTGATATAGCCCATGGACTGGGTAAATTCCAGCGGCCGCACCTGGTCTTCGGTGTCGGGTTCGGCATCAATCGAATAAGGAGGCCTGAACATCACCGTTCTTATTCCCAGTCGGCTTGCGAACAGCCGTTCAGTCAGATTCAACTCCAGCTTCATATAACGGCTAGACAGGTTACTGATGTCGGGATGGGTGAAAGTGTGGTTTCCGATGGAATGACCTTCGCGGTAGATGCGCGAAGTTAAGGAGTCGTACTTATCGGACTGAAGGCCGATAAGAAAGAAAGTGGCCGTGGCGTGTTCGCGTTTAAGTACATCCAGAATTTTCGGCGTCCACTCGGGATCAGGTCCATCGTCAAATGTAATTGCAACCTGATTCTTGCTCGAGCCATAGCGGCCTAGGCGGTAAGGCTCCGGTAGTGCGTTGAAACTCTCGTCGGAAATGAGCTCTGTTTTGGGGTCCACGGTAATAGCGCGCTGTCCAATGAGTGGACTTGCCTCTATGCGAAGGACTTCGCCCTCCCCTTCCATGTCCACATCCTGACCGGGCGGGACATCTTTTAATTTGTCGGAAGCCGTCGGATCGCCGGGAGCATCCCACACTCGCCACAAGGAGCGATCTTCAGATCCGAGCCTCCACAAGGCAAAAGTCTTGATGCCCAACCGCTGCGCCGCCCGCATTTGATTCAAGGCTGTAACCGCGTCGAGATACCAGACATCGTGCTGGACGTTCTTTTCGTCAAGGTAGCTGACGTGGGGATTAAGGCTGTCGCCATCGAAGTCCACGTCTTCTTCGGAATCGCGGGCAGTGAGCCAAACATCTTGAACGGATTGGTTCTTGTCACGCTCCTCACGTGAAAATTTGTCGTGCTTCGGCTTGCTTACCCAGTCATAGCCATAGTTGCCGATCGCGCAGATCAACTTGTCTTGTGGAACCACCTTCTTGGCGGCCGCCAAGTTGGCGGTGAACCATTCTTGAGAGGCAACAGGCCCTGGCGTTCCGGGGTTTGGATAGTGCTCGTCATAGTTCATGAGCACAAGGCCATCCACAACGGACGAGATTCCGCGATAGTCGAAATCTACATTACGCGCGGGAACACTGACGTAAAGTTTCATGCCCGTGCGGTGTAGGTCGTCGGACAGTTCCTTCAGAAGACTCTTGTAGCCTGCTTGAGCGTTATCTGGAATTTCCTCGAAATCAATCATGACGCCGCGATAGCGGTCGCCCGCCAAAAAGATGGAGAGCTCTTTCCTGAAATTCGCGCGCGCATCCGGGCTGTTCAAGAAGCCGCCAACCGACGTCATCCAGTTGGTGCCATCGAAATTGTTAACCAGAGGGAAAACTTCCATCCCTGTGTCTTCCGACTTCAGGAATGGCATGACCTTGTCGTCCACGGTACGGACGACGCCATCCTGTAGCACATCAAAGAATTTGTTGGTTTGCTCGTCTACTCCTTGCAGGTGTCCATCTGGCGTCAGCACATGCAGCCACTCGGGATATAGCAAATCAATCTGGCGTGCGTATTCGCGTAAGGAAGAAAAACTGGCGGCGTCCCACGGAACGTAAAACGCCGCGCGAATCCCTTCTGCTGAATTCAGTTTCACGGTCGAAGGGGCAGACTTCGATTTTCGGTGGCTCCGGCGCGCCGCCAACTTCTTTCGGTGTTCTTTGGCCTTTTCCCTTTCAGTCTCTTTCAACGCATGGTAGGGACGCTTCTGTAGCGGGAGCAGCAATTCAGGCAAAGGTTCGTCGCGGAGAGCAGTGTAAATAAAGAAAATCACCAGGGCGGTGAGTGCAATAGCAAAAACGTCGAACAGGCGCCGCAACCGCTTCCAGCGAGCCCTCAACGGATCAAAAAAGATCGGCTTTGCCATGTAGATTGAGCTGCTTCCATCCTAAGCTGTAGCAATGAGAGGGTCAAACTAGTCTTGCCCACCGACACTACCCACCACGCAACCTCATTTTTGACCAGGAGCAAAAACACTATATATTCGCAACGTGCGCGATCTTATCCGCAGGGAAATCTGGTTCTTCGCAGTTGCTACAGCCGCGGCAGTTGGTCTGCGCCTGCTTTTTATTTACCGCTTTCCCGGCGTCACGATTGATTCCTTCGTCTACGGAGACATCGCAAAAAACTGGCTTCAGCATGGAGTCTATGGCCTGAGCGGACCATACGAAATCTCTCCTACCTACATCCGGCTTCCCGGCTATCCGGCATTCCTGGCAGCAGTCTTTGCAATCTTCGGGATAGAACACTATCGGGCAGTCCTAATGGTCCAGCTATTCGTGGACGTCGGAACTTGCTTCTTGATTGCCGACATCACCCGCCGAATTATCTCTGTTCGCGCCGCGAAAGCTGCCTTCGTTCTGGCTGCACTCTGTCCTTTTCTCGCGGATTATTCCGCAGCCGCCTTGACCGAGACGCTCGAAATATTCTTCACCACGTTGGCTTTCGATTGCGCGATTTACGGATTGGAAACTTCCGATGGGCGACGAATTTCCCCATGGATCGGATGCGGCTCGTCTATCGGAGCGGCAATACTCCTGCGCCCCGACGGTGGCCTGCTGGTTTTCACGCTCCTTTTGTATCTGTCATTGCTGATCATTCGCAGGATTCAAACTCAACGTTCTTTCTCACACCTTGTGTACGCTGGACTCATAGTAATCGCGATCTCGCTGGCTCCATTGGTCGCATGGGGCCTGCGTAATCAACACACATTGCATCGGTTTGAGCCCCTGGCGCCGCGCTACGCAAACGAGCCCGACGAATTCGTGCCGATGGGGTTTAATCGCTGGATGAAGACGTGGGTCATTGATTACGCGTCGGTGGAAGAAATCTACTGGCCCGTTCCTGGCGACAAGGTTGATGCCGCGAAGTTGCCCGAACGCGCCTTCGATTCGGCGCTGCAACGCTCAGTCACTATGCATTTGTGGGACGACTACAACGAAGTGGAGAGGGTGAATCCGGAGCTCGACCAGCGATTTGCGGCCTTGGCTAACGAGAGAATCGCACGCGCACCATTGCGTTACTATTTGTGGCTTCCGGCAGCGCGGATCGCGGACATGTGGTTCCGTCCGCGAACTGAAAAACTTCCCGCTGACAGTCGCTGGTGGGAATTTAACGACGATACAAAATGGTCCGCGCTGGCTATCGCCTTGGGCCTCATTAATTTCGCTTACATCACGGGTGCGTTCATCGCCCTGCTTGGAAGAAGGCCAAGACTTTATCTAAGCTTGTTAGTGACGTTCGTTTTTGTGCGCTCGGTCTTTCTCAGCACATTGGAGAACCCTGAACCGCGCTATACGCTGGAGTGCTACTCGGTCGTGATCATTGTTGCAGCGGGGTTGTTTAGCGGGAAGGGTCAGCCACCGCTCGCTAAGGGTGACAGGTTGTAGTGAAGACTTCTTTATGCCAGAGGGGAATCGCTCATCCGAAACTTTGTGCGCACATGTTCCGAGAGCAATTGGATCGCGCCGCGGTTAGACACCGGATCGGACTGGGCCAGATACCTCATGGCCTCAACCAGTGTGCGCTGGCCATCCACATAGCGGGGGTCAGAGATCCGCTCCCGGCGGCGGCGGCCAACTGTAGGCAAAACTGGGATAGTAAAGACTTTAGCCATCTTACTGAAAGCTCAATCGAGTAAATTTGTGCTGCCTAACCTGCTGATTTGGCTCAAAATTCCGCCAGTTTTGGCAGTATAACGCCCACATCCCAACTTTCAGCATAAAACTTCCCGCGCGAGTATCTAAAAGCTAAGGCTAGTGGGATTGAATTTGGGTTTTCCCGTTTGTTTTCAGCTTAAAAACACTGTCCGAGATCTTGTCGTTTAGGTCAATATCGGAATACTTTGCAAGCCGGTAGTCCCCTTGACCGGAGAAGAGCTGTTGCTGTACCGAGATACCATGATCGTTGATCCAAAGCGTTATGTGGGGAAAGTTGTTGCGCACATTCTCAGATTTCGGCACCAGATTGAGCTTGGATGTTTGCTCTTCCCCGACTCGCTCCTGGCCCTGATAGCTGACGTCGAAAGCTTTCAGCATAGCCTGGCCGGAGCCCCCGAAACCAAGCACCAGAAAGCTCTCCAACGCTTCTTTATTTTTGCCGACTGGATACTCGTTAATGATGTTTGACTGGGTTACAGACACTTTGTTGCCCGCGAACAACACGTACTTGGGTTCTGGCCTTCCGTTGTATTCGCGAATCTCAGCTGCCATCTGAATTTCTTTGCCTGTGCGGCGAAAGTAAATCTTGCCTTTTTGCGTGTCCACCGCGTCCACGACTTTCTGATATTGGTCCCAGACAAAATCAGCCTTTGCGCTGCGGAACTTAGCCGCCAAGGAATCCATTCGGTTCAAGACTTTCTCAAGGTCAGCGCTGGGGACGGCGCTTTCGGGCTGCTGAGCGAAGCCCACGCCAACCCATAGAGTTCCTAAAATCAGTCCCCAAAGAATAGAACGCTTCACTTATCCTCCAAGGTGTGTATTTGCCTCGACATTATTGCTTTTCGACCCAGACCTTGTAATTCAGAACGCGTCCGCCACGGTCGAGTACAGGCTCGATTCTGGTGATGCTGACTTCTCCCGAAATCGGTTCGATTACGCGCAGTAATGCGCTTCGCAATTGGCGATCGTCTGACGGCGAGCTGTTTTCGGGGCTCGCGATAGCTGAGCCTGACACCTGGTAAATGAGTCCGCCCCTGCCATCAGGAGTGATTACTACTTCGCTACGATGCGGATTGCGTTCGACAGGTTTGTCATTGAAGTTGATCCACCGGGGAGAAAACAAAATGAAAATCAAGATAAGGGTGACCATCACATCGTAATGGATCGTCCCCCGCTCGTAAGACCACAGAATGTAGTTGCGGACTGTACGCCAGATTGCGGTCATTCGAGCTTGGGGCACGCTTCTATGATTGACGGCAATGTCGGCCCTTTCCAAGTCTAGTTTCCGGCCAGGGTCTTGGCAACGGTGATCAATTCAAAGAAGATCATAGTTGTCTTGGAACCATGCGATCCGTGCCCATGTATGCCCGCAAGGCTTCGGGAATTAAGACGCTGCCATCGGCCTGCTGGTAGTTCTCGACAATCGCGACCCAGGTGCGTCCCACCGCCAGCGCGCTGCCGTTCAGGGTATGCACAAACTCGGTCTTGCCCTTACCTTCCCGCTTGAAGCGTATGTTAGCGCGCCGCGCCTGAAAAGATCCGAAATTCGAGCATGAGGAAATCTCGCGGAAAAGCTCCTGCCCTGGCAACCAGACCTCAATGTCGTACGTTTTCGCCGAAGAGAACCCCATATCCCCCGTGGAGAGCGCCACAACACGGTAGTGAAGCCCAAGTTTCTGAAGAACTTCTTCCGCGTCATGTGTGAGTTTTTCCAGCTGCTCGTATGAATCCTCGGGGCGGGAGAACTTGACGAGTTCGACTTTTTGAAATTGATGCTGCCGGATGATGCCGCGCACATCCTTACCGTAGGAGCCTGCTTCGCTGCGGAAACACGGCGTGTATGCCGTCAACGAAATCGGCAGTTTCGAAGCCGTCAATGTTTCGTCGCGAAACAGATTTGTCACGGGAACTTCGGCCGTGGGAATCAACCAGAAATCTTTTTCTCCATGAGGCACGCGAAAAAGATCGGAGGCAAATTTGGGAAGCTGCCCAGTCCCATACATGGACTCGGAGTTCACAAGGTAAGGCGGCAGGACCTCAGTGTACCCATGTTCTCTGGTGTGAAGGTCTAGCATGAAATTCGCCAACGCACGTTCCAGCCGCGCGCCATCTTCCCAATAGACGGCAAAGCGGGCTCCGGCAATCTTCGCGGCACGCTCCAAGTCCAGCACCCCGAGCCGCTCGCCTAACTCCCAATGCGATTTCGGATTGAAATCAAATGTCGGCGGCGTTCCCCAACGCCGCACTTCCACATTGCCTTCGGCTCCTTTGCCCACAGGTACGCTGGCATGAGGCATGTTGGGGATTCCAGTTAAAATCTGATGCAGCGAGCTTTCGTATTCCGCGACCGCACGCTCGAGTTCCTGAATCTGCTCGCGCAAATTCTTGGTGTCAGCAATCAGTTCACTTGCATCCCCGCCTGTCTTTTTAACTTTTGCGACTTCTTCAGACGCGCGATTACGATGCGCTTTCAGGGTGTCGGAGGAAGCAATGGCCTGCCTGCGCTGCGAATCAATCTGGCCGAATTCTCTTAATACCTGCGCCGGATTCATGCCGCGTTGAAGCAGCATTTCTTCGACCAAAGATAAATTGTCACGAACAAAGTTCAGATCAAGCATGGAAGCTAACTACTCTACCGAAAAAATGTTGCGGTTGCACGGAAGGGATTCAGCCTCATGTGGCACGGATGCCCTCGCCCGCGGGATTTCGATGGTTACAAATCGGATGTTTCCGACGGCAAGCTTGCAGGCTGTAAACTAGAACGCTTGTGATGACCACCCCTTCGCCACGCGACAACGGACCTGACCTCAGCGTCACTTTTGCAGGTATTGAGCTGAAGAACCCGGTCATCGCAGCCAGCGGAACCTTCGGCTACGGCTTCGAATTCGAAGACATCGTTCATCTCGACAAATTAGGCGGATTCGTAGTCAAAGGCCTATCCCGTGAACCAATGGCCGGAAATCCCCCACCGCGTTTGTACGAGACTGCCGCCGGCATGTTGAATGCGATCGGATTGCAGAACATTGGCGCTCAGGCCTTCGTCAACGAGAAATTGCCCCACCTTCGCGAGATCAAAGATATCGTCGTTTTTGCCAACGTCTTCGGGTTCACGCGCGAGGATTACGAGGCGACCATCCACGTGCTCAACGAAGGTGACGGCATCGCCGCCTATGAGCTCAACGTTTCGTGTCCTAATACTGCTCACGGAGGCATTCAGTTCGGAAGTGATCCGCGCTTACTGGATGAAGTTGTAAATACCGCGAAGCGAGTGTCGCGGCGTCCTGTGATTGTGAAACTTTCTCCGAATGTGACGAGCATTGCGCAGATGGCGTACATCGCCCAGGAGGCGGGCGCGGACGCGGTTTCGCTGGTCAATACGTTTGTCGCGATGGCAATTGACGCCGAAACACGCAAACCGCGGATCGCGAACGTTACCGCTGGACTTTCCGGGCCGGGCATCAAGCCCATCGCGCTGCGCATGGTCTATGACGCATCCAGGGCTGTCCGCATTCCGATTCTTGGCATGGGGGGGATCTCCACTGCCAGCGACATCATCGAATTCATGCTAGCCGGGGCTACGGCGGTGCAGATCGGGACCGCAAGCTACTGGGACCCGTGCGCCACCGAGAAAATCGCAGGAGAACTAACAAGCTGGTGCTCGCAACATCACATCAATCGCCTATCAGAACTGACGGGCGGATTAGTCGCCGAGTGACTTCGCTTGTGCGAAAGGCGCTCACGTGTCATTTCCGCGCGACCAGCATCTAATAACTGAGACAAGGAGAAAAATACCCATGGCTAAGGCCACGTTCGCCGCTGGCTGTTTTTGGGGAGTGGAAGCTACTTTCCGGCAATTACCCGGCGTGCTTTCTACCCGCGTTGGATACACTGGCGGGAGTTTTGAAAATCCCACCTATCAGGACGTTTGCAGTAGCCGCACCGGCCATGCTGAAGCCGTCGAAGTGGACTACGAGCCGTCCAAACTCTCTTACGACAAGCTTCTAGAAATTTTCTGGGACAACCATGATCCGACGCAAATGAACCGTCAGGGACCGGACACCGGAACGCAATACCGCTCGGCAATTTTCTTCCATTCACCTGAGCAGGAAGCCGCGGCTAAGGATTCGAAAGCGATGCTGGAGAAAACTCATCGCTTCAGCAAGCCAGTGGTCACACAGATTGTTCCGGCAGTCACGTTTTATCCAGCTGAAGATTATCATCAGCAATATCTGGAGAAGCGCGGCCTGGCTACCTGCCACATCAAGTAACAACGGAAAACGCGCTCGATTATGATCCGGTGATCTTCAGCCGCAGCTCTTCCGGAAGGCGTTCGCGGATTTCCTGGGGCAGACGATCATGAACGTGGCGGGCGCCGAACCTAGCGGCATCCACTACCGCCAAGGGCGCGGGCGTAGCTACAGCTACTATGAGCCAGATCAAAGCAGAGAGTGCGAATCCTCCTAGTGCTGTCAATTCCAGCAGCAGCGCATGGGTGGGTCCAAAGTGACGAATGACGCCGAAGGCGAGTAGAAACACGGCTCCTGAAATCGAAGCGAGGGTAATTAATGCAACATCAATGATGCGGTGCACTCGCTGCCGCGAGCGGCAATGCTCGCATCCGGTAAAGTGCTCTTCGTAGTCGCCCCGCATTTCGGGCGCCAGGCCGGAAATGTCATAGCGCCAGCCTGCCAGAATTTTCCCGACAATCGGATCAACGCACTCACTCATAATAGTGGCGACAATGGCTACAGTCGAAGGGATTCGCCTAGTCCAGACTGCGGCGCCAGCAGCACGCGATTACGCAGTAAATTTTGGCGAGATCCCAGGGCCCTTTCGGCCGCTCCCCGTGCGACTTCCGGATGATTGTTCTGCTCAGAGAGATGAGCCAGTACTACATAGGATGCGCCGCCATCATAATCGTTGCAGAAGAATTGCGCGAGGGCGTCGTTGGAAAGGTGTCCTACCCGGCTCATCACCCGCTGCTTGACCGACCACGGATACGGCCCAACACGCAACATTTCGAGATCGTGATTTGATTCAATGACTAGAACGTCGCAGCCTCGCAAGTGATCGCACACGCTGGGCGGGATATATCCCAGGTCCGTGGCGATGCCAACCTTTACTCCCTCGGAGCGAAACGTAAAGCCGACCGGATCGGCGGCATCGTGCGGGATGGTGAATGGCGTGACCGCAATGTCGCCAATCTGAAAGCATCGTCCTGCGGAAAACAGTTCAAGCTTCACGGCAGGCATTTCGCCGCAGGCATCGCGCACCGTCCGCGACCAGGCGTTGTGCGTAGCCCCGGTCATGAGTACCGGAACATTCAACTTTTTAGCCAGCACCATCAACCCGTAAGTGTGGTCTGAGTGCTCATGGGTTATGAGAATTGCGGAAAGTGAGTGGGGATCGTCACTCACCGCCTTCATGCGCTTGAAAGTCTCTCGGCAGGAAATTCCGGCGTCAACCAGCACACGAGTGGTTGAGCTTTCAACAATCGTGCTGTTCCCGCGGCTGCCGCTCGCGAGCACTGAAACCGAGACACCCATAAATGCAGCATACTAGCAACGACTGTGGAAACGGGAGTAACTTTCTGGCTTGCCACCCGCAGAAGCCAAAGCTCATTCCCACCGAATGTGGTCTTACGGTTTGCGGAAAAGCTCGGTAAGGCCTCGGCGGCCGAACGATCCTCCGTAAGCCCCAGCGATACCAGTCAAAAACCCGAGAAAAGATTCGTAGATCTGCGCGCGATAAGGCTTAGCTCTCAAGATCAGAAATGCCAGCACCTGCACGATGGGAACAAACGCGGCCACCACCACAATCCAGCGCCAGGGCCGTGCGGGACGCATGAATCCAAGCACCATGGTGGAGAGCAACACAAAGACGGCAGTAAGAAGCAGATCGCCGACCTTCACATCCAGCATGCCGGCGCAGCTCCCAAAAAATGCGCCTGCCAAGTAGATTGGGAGATCGCGCGGGTGCGGCTGGTCTGACATGATTTCCGTTGCTTATAAACACCTAATACTTGTAGAACCCACGCCCGCTTTTTTTCCCCAGCCACCCCGCGTCAACCATTTTGATCAAAAGAGGGCAAGGACGGTATTTAGGATCCCCCAAGCCCTCCTGCAAGACACGCATGATGTCCAGGCAGACATCGAGTCCGATAAAATCCGCCAGCGTGAGTGGGCCCATGGGATGAGCCATCCCTAACTTGAACACTTCGTCCACGGCCTCGGGAGTAGCCACGCCCTCCATGACAGCGTAGATGGCTTCATTCAACAATGGCATCAGCACCCGGTTGGATACGAATCCCGGAGCGTCGTTTACTTCTACCGGAGTCTTTTCCAGCTTGAGCGACAATTCTTTTACGGCGGCGAAGGTTTCGTTGCTGGTAGCCAGTCCCCTGATTACTTCCACCAGTTTCATGACTGGCACAGGATTAAAGAAATGCATTCCAATCACTTTGTCAGGACGCTTGGTCAAGGCGCCTAATCTCGTGATCGAAATGGAAGATGTGTTCGACGCCAGGATGACTTGCGGGCCAAAAATTCTGTCGAGGTCACGAAAGATTTCGGATTTTATCTCAAATTTTTCGGTTGCGGCCTCTATCACCAGATCACATTCGACAAGTTTTTCGCGCTCCAGAACGGGCACGATTCGCTTCATTGCTGAAGCTTTGTCATCGGCGGAAATCTTACTTTTGGCGACCTCGCGCTCGAGGTTCTTGCTGATCGTGTTCAGCCCTCGATCCAGGAATTCCTGCTTCACATCGCACAGCACAACCTGGTATCCACTGCGCGCGAAGACATGGGCAATGCCATTGCCCATGGTGCCTGCGCCGATAACTCCCACCCGTCGAACTTCCATGGCGGATTACTCCCTCGCAAAAAACAAGAGTTTAACATCGCCAGATGACCAGTTGCTCAGATTGCTCCGAAGAGCAGTGCGGCGAGAGCCGATTTGCACGAAGCTAGCTGGAAGTAGTGAGTCGCTCCGAAGATGTTCGCAGGGTCCGCAACGGAAAAGAGCTGGGTCGCGCTATTCGTGCTCCAAAGTCTCGTCAATGGAAACCTTCGAGCCTTTCTCCAAATTGAGCACTTTGTGCACGTCCTTATATCCCGACAGTGTTATGTCCACCACGTAGGTTCCGGGGCCGAGGTGAAAATCTACGGGAGAATTCTTATCCAGCAGGTGTCGGTTCACGGCCACTTGTGCCCCTTTAGGCTGCGTCTTTACGGTCACTGCCGCCATGGCAGCCATGTCGCCACCTCCGAAAAGCTTCTTAAACTTGCCGCCAATCTTAATGTCATCGGCGTTGCCAAGCACTTTGAGGTTCGATGTCACGCGGGCCGTTTGGCCGGTCTGCAGGTCGGCGGTGGTGGTCTCTTCCAGATAACCTTGTTTCTTGAACATAAAAGAGTGGCTGCCTGGTTTGTCTGATGTGATCTGTGTGGGAGTTAATCGCCCGGTGTCCCTGCCATCCATGTAAACAGCGGCCCCCGCTGGTTCACTGGTGAGCAGTACGATTGCGTAGAGAGATTCGAGTTGAACAGTCATCGCTGATTTCATGCCTGCGGACACTTCCAGGCTGCGTGCCTCGCCTTTGTACCCAGTCTTTGTGAATGTAATCATGTGCTGGCCGGGAGGTAATCCGGCGACATTGAACGGAGTGATCCAAGCCGGGTTCTCACGACCGTCTACCTTGAATTGCGCTCCCTCGGGAACTGAACTCACGTTGAGCTGGCCCAGGATGATAGCCGGAATAGATGCGGCCACGGAAGGCCTGCTCTTTCGTTTTAAGTCTTCCTTCGGCCTTATCGAAGTTACGGTGGAATGCTCGGGTTTGGTAATCGTTTCCGGAAGCGCTCTAGGCTCGATGCGCGCAATAGTCGAAGGAGCAGGGGCGGTTTTGGTATGAGACCCTTCTCCCGCGCTCGCGTCATCCGAGGTCCCAGAACCGAAATGGAAGGCAATCACGATCGTGACCAGCAAGATGATGGCGACGGCCGCCCCTATGGCATAAACAAATAGTTTGGGAGGCATCTTCTGAATTTCGACCATCGCGTTCTTGGCAATCACACCGGGATCAACTTTTGTTTTCTCGGGATGCCCAGTCTTCATGAAAGCCGGTCTTCGGATTTCTGCTGGATTGCTGGAGTTTGAGGGCGAGGAGAACGGATCAGCGACTAAGACCTCCTTAAGAGGAGGCAGTTCGTCAATTTCGGAGAAACTTCTGTGCGGTGCAGGCGCGGGGGCTTTGCTCGTATCTACCTCCGGATCTGTGGCGACGCGCGAGCTTGGAGCTTCCGGTGACGCGACCGACGCACTGTTCTTGGGAGTGGGAGCATACGCTTTTCCAGCGGAACTCGACGGCACCCGTGTTCCATTTGGCGTTGCGGTGCCGATCCCTGCCGCGGCAGCTTTGCTGGCTGTGTTGCGCTCTCCCCCCGGAGAAGTGACTGACGCCGTATTTCCATGTCGCGAAGGTGCCTTGGCTTGCGGTGCAGCCGGCACTGAGCTGGTTGCGGCGGCTTTAGATTTTTCTAGATCAATCAAAAGTTCTTTTCCGGTCTGATATCGCTCCTCTGGCGACTTCGCCAAAGTCTTCATGATGACCGCGCTGAGTGCAGCTGGAATTTTCGTGTTTACGCGATGAGGAGGCGCCGGCGTGTTCTCAGCGATTGCCCGTCTCACTGCGTCTGCGTCCTCCCCGTCAAAACATTTTTTATCGGTCAACATCTCGTAAAACATCGCGCCTAGGCTGAAGAGGTTCGAACGTATGTCAATGGACTCTCCTCGAATCTGCTCGGGCGAAAGGTAATGCAGGACTTCCGGCGTCGGGCCTTGCGCATGCACCGCATACTCCCCCATGCGGGAAACGCCGAAGGCCAGAATTTTCACCAGGCCGTCCCACTGCACCATGACTTTCGCGGGCTCCAAAGAGTGATGGGCTAGCCCATGAGAGTCGGCGTGATCGAGTCCCTGGCAGGCTTGGCGGGCGATATCCTGCAAGTCCCAGATGGAAAATCCTTCTTTCCGCGCCAGCATGGTCGCGATGCTGTTGCCCTGGACGTACTCCATAGAAGCACAGAACTGTCCGTCAATTTCACCCGCACCGTAAAGCGCAGCAAGATTCTGGCTGTTAAGGACCTTTGATTTCTCCGTCTCCTGCAGAATGCGATTAATAACCTCGGCCGATTGATCTCCCAGGAGTTCCAGCCTGATTGTCTTGAGGACAATGGTTTCATTGCTGGTGGTATCGGTGGCTTTGTAAACAAAACCCACGTGGGAGTGGCTGATTTCACTCAATATTTCGAAGCTTCCGATTTTGTTCGACATCTTGTTCCGGCCTCGCAACGATGAAATGCGTAGCTATTTCCTTAAACGAAAAATCGCTACATCCCGGGGGCAATAGAGGTATTCAGGATAAATGCGCAGCGGTGCGAAGGGGAGTTACGAAGGTCACTAGCTGTCAAGAATGACTGCGTCTATACGGCAGAGCGACAGAATTTTGCCACGAATGGTGGCGCTAGTGCGAACTAATCCATCTATGGAGGGCAAGTTTCACCTTGCCGCCCTCGCGCTGGCGCCGGACCGCGTCCATTACAGTGAAAGTAACTTTGCGACCGCTGTCACGGAAACCTATCCAGTAAGGAACGTGAATGGCGCCGGGAATTTGACGGGCTGAAATCTCCAGATTTCGGATTCGAAAAAATCCCGTTGCAAAGAATATCCGCTGCAATTTCGAGATCACCGTTGCTTTCGCAGCGGATTCGTCGGTAGAGACTGGCAGGTAATTTCTCGTGTCCACCGAGATGACATCATCTGCACAGGGTACGGTTGGAAAGTGGAAGGGATTGAGTGACCCCCCAATAGCATCTACGCCCATTATCCGCTTATCAAGCTTGCCGCCATTCGATATTTCAACATGGAAGAGCCGGAAAGGAATATAGAAATCGGCCACTGAGCGAAGCGGTCCGTAGACAGCAACCTGCCAATAATCCATCAGGCCGCCACTGGAAAACTTTGCGAGCGCTTGCTCACGGGTCATGTTCGGGGTAAGTACGCGAATAGTGGGCATTTGAATTTCCTCAGCGGAAATGTACCCACAGACCCATGACGGTGACGATCAATACCATGCTGAATGCAATGTTGACTCGGCGTTCGAAAACAGTTTCCGCCGCAGGTTTTTGTCGCATGTTTGTCAGGGGAATCACGTCCATTTTGTCGGCCACCGTCGCAAAGGTCAGACCTGCAAGCTTCTTTCGCTCAGGTGCCGGCGTGATCAAGCTGACGCCAACCAGCACCAGACAGCAGATGACAAACATAAGAATGGAATAGTGCAGAAAATTTATGTCAATCATCAAGCGAATAAAGGCATTGTCGAAGCCGGCGCCGCCGGCAGATTTTTGAGCGCGGTCCATGAGTTCGAGTACGAAGCGCGCCGCTCCCAGCACAAATCCAGTTAGTAGTGAACTAATTGCTCCCTGAGCGTTAACTCTCGTCCACGCGATTCCAAGAATGAAGCAGGCGGCGATGGGCGGACTGATATACCCCTGAACACTTTGCAGATAAACGTAGAGTTGGCTGCTGATTAAATGGATGAATGGCACCCACAACAATCCCAGCAGGACCATCAAGCCGGTGGCAATACGCCCGAAGTTTACTAACTGTTTTTCCGAAGCCTGGGGTCGCAGTTTCTTATAAAAATCCAGCGTAACCAGCGTGGACGCGGAATTGAATACCGAACTCATCGCGCCCATCAGCGCAGCCAGCAGAGCCGCAATCATCAATCCCACGAGCCCCGTGGGAAGCAGATTGATGATGAGCGAAGGGTATGCGATGTCTCCATTCAGTACCTCGCCCTGAGGACCAAATTTAAAAAGATCGTGATAGAGGGCGACTGCAATGAGCCCGGGCAGCACCAGCATAAAAACCGGAAGAATTTTCAGAAAGCCAGCGAGAATGGTTGCAGCTTTCGCGTGGCCTTCATCTTTTGCCGAAAGCACACGCTGCACAATCACCTGATCGGTACACCAATACCAGATACCAAGAATTGGAGCCCCAAAGAAGATACCGGTCCAGGGAAATTCCGGATCGTGAATGGGCTTCACCATATGAAAGTAGCCGGCCGGGAGCGCCGCCCGCAGCCCTTCGAATCCTCCCACACGATGTAGTCCGATGACAGTCAGGATAACGGCGCCCAAAATCAAGATGAGCGTCTGAACCAGGTCGGTGTAAATCACAGCAGCCAGACCTCCGGCGATGGTGTAGATGCCAGTCGCAATCACCAGAATCACAGCAGCGGTTAGCGGACTCCATCCGACCACGCGCTCCAGCACTACCGCTGCTGCGTACAGGTGGACTGAAATTTTGGTGAAAACGTAAGCCAGAATCGAAATGCTGGCCAGATAGATGGCGCAAGAGCGACTGAAGCGCCGCTCCAGAAACTCGGGCATGGTGAAAACGTTTGAGCGCAAATAAAAAGGGACGAAAATCCACCCAAGCAGCAGCAGGATTAAACACGCGAGCCATTCAAAATTGCCTACGGCGAGTCCGGAAGTTGCCCCCGATCCTGCCAGTCCGATGAAATGCTCGGTGGAGACGTTGGAAACGAATAACGACGTTCCGATGGCAAACCATCCAACGTCGCGGCTGGCCAGAAAATAATCGGTCGAAGTGCGCTCCCGGCGCGCGAAGTAAAAACCGATGGCAAAAATGATGACAAAATAAACTGCAATGATTACGACATCAATTTGCGTCAGCGCCTTATGAGTAACGTGCAGTGCAGTGTGGTCCATAGAAGACCGAAGCCTTTTGCCAGCTTGATTTGTTTACGTCGCGACAACTATGAATCGCGGACGCATAAGTTTGCATTGCAATCTATCGCAGTGATGTTTTTTCTTCAACGGAAAAGGGAGAGCTCAGATATTGAGCGCGCTGAAAATGCCATTCATTCCCGCGCTCTCTCCGAAGTTTCCTCGTTTGCCTGCTTCGCTGGATTAATCTATTCTCTAGGTTCCCCGGCTATCACACTCGAATCTCGTAACCGTCCTTCTGTAACTGGTATGGAGTGCGACCATGACTCTGGCTCGGTTCGTCCGAAAAAACGCGTTCCGCAATAAACGGCGCAGTATTCTGACAGTACTCAGCATCGGATTTTCTCTCCTGCTGTTGTGCTTTCTGATGTCAGTCTGGAGGGCGTTTTACATTGACCAGGGCAGCGCCGAGTCTGCCCAGCGGCTGATCGTGCGTCACAAGGTCTCCCTGGCCAATTTCATTCCCGGCTACTACCGCGAACAGATTCGGAGAATTCCCGGAGTTGTTCATGTCGTCCCGGTGAATTGGTTTCAGGGAATCTACAAAGACGCGAAGCCAGAGAATTTCTTCGCGAGGTTCGGGACCGATCCAGAAGAGTTTTTTGAGACCTACAAAGAATTGTCCATGCCCGCAGACCAGATAGAGGCGTGGAAAAAAGACCGTGCTGGCATGGTTGCCGATATTGCGCTGGCAAAAAAACAAGGCTGGAAGGTTGGCGACCTTGTCGTGATTAAGGGGGACATATATCCCATCACGCTGGAGCTGACAATTCGCGGACTTTTCACTTCTTCCGGGCCTAACAACGCCATGTACTTCAATTGGAAATACGTCGAGGAAGGCGTCGCTTTCGCGAAAGGCAAAGCGGGAACTTACGGCATCCTCGTGGATTCGCCTCAGAATGTGAGCACCGTAGCTGCCGCCGTGGACAAAATGTTCAGCAACGCGCCCGAACCCACGAAGACTGAGACAGAAAAAGCTTTTCAGCTCGGTTTTATTTCGATGCTCGGAAACGTCAAGGCCTTTATTCTTGGAATCGCCTTGGCCGTGGTCTTCACGACTCTGCTTGTTTCCGGCAACACAATGGCAATGTCCATTCGTGAGCGCACTCGCGAAGTGGCGGTTTTAAAAACGTTGGGATTTCGGCGCACAACAATCTTAGGATTGTTCGTCGGTGAGGCGGTGACCATTTCCCTAATAGGAGGGATTGTGGGTTCCTTTGCCGCCTTTGGATTGCTCAAGATGATGAGCCAGTCTCCTCAAGGAGCCTTTTTCGAGGGAATGCAGAAACAATGGATCTATACCCTCGCTCCGGCGTGGATACTAGCCGCCTTGGTCGGACTTGTGAGCGCCTTCATTCCCGCTTACAACGCTTCACGAACCGGCATCGTGGAAGGACTGCGGCACATCGGCTAACCGGTCCAACTAAATCGTGTAAAAACCGTCTATTAAAAATATGGCCATCCCACTGAGCTACAACATCCGAAATTTAGTTCTTCGCAAAGGTCTCACAGCGATGACAGCCCTGGGAATCGCGCTCACCGTGATGACAGCGCTTTTTCTGATGATGCTGCTTGCCGGGCTTCAGAGAGCATTCGTGTCAAGCGGGGATGCGCTGAACGTGCTGGTCATGCGCAAAGGCTCAACCTCGGAGCTTGCCGGTGGATTTACCAAGGATAAGTACCCGACGTTACGGGAACTGCCCGGCATTGCGAAAGACAGTCATGGAGATCCACTGGTTTCCGGCGAATGGGTTGTTGTGGCGGTGCTTCCCCGCAAAGATGGGACAAGTGAGGTCAACGTAACGCTGCGCGGCATGGGGCCTGATGGACTGGAGCTTCGCCGCAAAATAAAGCTGATCGAAGGCCGATGGTTCTCGGCGGGCCAACACGAAGTGGTGGTAAGTAAATCTATCCAGAACCGCTTCGCCAACACCAACGTTGGCGACATGCTCGATTTTGGCAAGGGACCATGGAAAGTGGTAGGAGTTTTTGATAGCGGCGGTTCGGCCTACGACTCCGAAATCTGGGGAGACGTAAATCAAGTGGCCGATCAGTTTAATCGTCAGAATGCTTTGGGGTCGGCGTATCTGCGGGCGACCGATCCGGTAGCGGCCGATGCGTTGAAGCATCGTGTGAGCGATGACCAGCGACTCGAACTGGAAGGCATGCTGGAAACCGAGTATTACGAAAAGCAGACCAGTTCCGGCGCGCCGATTCGTATCGTGGGCATCATCGTCGCGGTCATCATGGCGGTCGGGTCTAGCGTCGCCGCCGCCAATACAATGTATGCAGC
>JALYIM010000161.1 GCA_030775785.1 Acidobacteriota bacterium | reverse complement strand
GTCCATCGGCATCTGATTGACGTCGGTCTGGATGTATTCTTCCTGCTGCCAGCCTTCCTGGTTGAGCCGTTGCCTGAAATATCCCTGTCCATAAAACAGACCGATACCGACCAGAGGGATGCTCAGGTCCGATGCGCTCTTGATGTGGTCGCCCGCCAAAACACCCAAGCCTCCGGAGTATTCAGGGATGGAGACATGCAATCCGAACTCGGCGGAAAAATACGCTACTGGACGGGGCCGCAAGATGGCGGCATGCCGCGCTCCCCAGGTACGCTCTTCGGCGAGATATTCCCGCTGTCGGCGGTAAGCGTAATTGATGCGGCTATGCAATACCGCTTCGCGCGCGCGGCGCTCGATTCCTGCCAGGGGTATTTCAGACAAAAGCGAGACTGGATTGTGATTGAGTTCCCGCCAACGGACTGGATCTAAATCACGAAACAAACTGCTGGTGTCGTGGTCCCAACTCCACCACAGGTTGCGGGCCAGCGCCCACAGCCGTTCTTGCGCGGGAGCAATGAAGCGATCCAGAGTGCGCGCCTCACTGACCACGGGAGCAACCTGAGCCGCAGCTTCCGTGAGCATCTGGATTTCATCCTCGCGAAATACCCGGGCTGCCACGGTCTGCACCACCAGAACGCCTTGCAAAACTCCACGATCAATCAGCGGGACGCCAAGGAAGGACTGAAAAATATCTTCACCGGCTTCCTTGAAATACTTGAAGCGCGGGTGAGTTTTTACCTGCTCCACTGCGACTGGGCGCACTAGTTCCGCGACCAAGCCCGTCAGGCCTTCACTCACGGCCATGCGAAGCACGCCGATGCAATCTTTCCGCAGCCCTATGGTCGCGGCCAGCACCAGGTTGGCGCGGTCTGGTTCCAGCAGATAAGCTGAGCACACCTCAGTCTGAAATCGTTTAGCAATTAACGCAACGACGTTCATGAGGGTTTCGGCTGGTTTGCCTCCCTCCGACGCTAGATTTCCGAGCTCTTCTAAAGTTAGGACGTCTCTAACGTCCGGCATATGCCCAGGTTGGCTCACGTCGCGGCTTACCTCTTTTTCGCTTGATTTGAAGGAATTATGTTGTAGTGCGCTTCCACCTATTCTAACTGCTGAAAGCCTTATTGAAAGTGAAGATGGGGACTTTGGTAACGTGATCTTGCGGATGAGGGATGAACTCAATCGTGCAGAACGATATTCAGCAGGGAACTGTGAATTTGCAATCCACCGTTGTAGTGAATGAACCCCAATTTTCTGAAGCGGTTCATAAAATAGCTCACTCTGGAGCGCGTGGTGCCAACCATTTCCGCCAAAGTCTCCTGACTGATTTTTGGGATGACGGCCTCAGGAGCACCGTCTTTTCCAAAATGGGCGAGCAGCAGTAGAATTCGCGCCAGACGCTTCTCGCTGGAATTGAAAAGTTGATCAATCAAGTCTTCCTGATAGCGCAAATTCCGTGCCACCAAGTACGAGACGAACATATCCGAAAAGGCGTGCTCCCGGTGAAGCGCCTGCTGCATTACTTTTTTGTCCAACCGGAGCAGAGTGCAGTCGGTAACGGCAGTGGCCGCTCCCATGCGAATAGATTGTCCGACTAAACATCCCTCTCCGAAAAATTCGCCTTCGCTCATTATGGCGATAGTGGCCTCTTTTCCCTGTTGTGAAACCACGGTCAGTTTTATTTTTCCCTTTTGAACGTAGAAAACGGAATCGGCTATTTCTCCTTGTACGAAAATTTTTCGCTTTTTAAGAGAGCGGACGATGGTCCGGCCTTCTCCCATGTTTTCAAGGAAGTTGGCAACGGTAAAGGCCGGGTTACTTTTAGCTGGCACGATTGGTGTCTGGCTGATTCTATTCCAAAAAGTCCTGACACGACGGAATAAACAAAGCGCAGAATTGAATAAAGTGCAACTGATTGCGTCGCCTCAGGCCGCTTGCAGTATTTTTGGCTGCGGCAAACGCTCCTGAATTTCGTGCTTTTTTGCTCGAACTCGGCATCCTGCTTGTCAGTATCTTCGATCAGAACGTTGGCCTTGCGACCCAAGAACGATGGTAAATCCGGCTATGTGTAGTCTCAAAAGAAGGATCATTGCGGCGCCGAGTGATCCGTAAGTCGTGCCCTAACTGTTGAAAACTGGAACTAGATTCGAAATCCGATGGAAGCCGCGAGCCAGAGAAACCGGCGCTTTGGGCTATCGCCTTCCTCGTGCCCACAGCGCAATTACAGACAGACGCAATCGCGCTCGTTTACTTTGATGTCTCTAACGACCATAAGTTTGCAGCCATTCTGCGCGGGGAGTACCAGAATCGCGAGTCCCGAGCTAATTGATTCAATTCCTCGTATCCAATGGCAACAGACTTTGCCAAACCTTAAAAA
>JALYIM010000160.1 GCA_030775785.1 Acidobacteriota bacterium | reverse complement strand
AGCATGCACTATTCTGCGCGGCAAATTTCAAAAATTTCAGGGCACCATTGGGTTGGATCGCGTAGATGGCGATGTTTGCTTCCCACATATTGAGAGCGTACAAAAATTTTCCGGTCCCATCGATAGTCATGGATCGAGGGCTATAGGAAAACAGAGGGTCGTCGATCGCAGCCCCCTCACAACGGGTATCTACCCATGGAGAGCCCGCAAGACCGCTCAGAGTCCCTGCCCCGGTCACGCCGTACCCGTCGATTTCGCCCGACGTTCCGTCACCGACGTACAGATACTTACCCAAAAAGTTGATCACGTCTCGGGGATATGCGCTGCCGCAGGCTTGAGAGGACACCTTGTACGGCGATCCCGGCAACGGGGTAAGTGCCGCTGACACTGTATTTATCTGGAACGCCTCGACGTAGCCGCTCCCCGAGCCAACGTATAAGTAATTGCCGCTGGGGTCCACGCTCAGCGTTTGCGGCCCCGACTGTACTGGATAAGGGGAACCCGGCGCCTCCTTCAACGAACCATTCGATTGCACCTGGAACACAGCCACTCCGTCCCCAGTTGCATACTGCGAAAGCGCGGCGAAAACCAAGGCACCACTGGGATGCACAGCGACGGCCGCTACTGATCTATGTGCTGGAAAAGGTGAACCCGGCACGGTACTGAGGTATCCATTCCGGCTGTTAATAAAATACGGAAACACGTCCCCGGACACGTAGTCTGCGACGTAAAGGCGGTATCCACCCTTGTCCGCGGCGATTGCCGCCGGTTCAATATTGGCTGAGACTGGACCTTGCAATGTGGAAGCAAGCGCTCCATTCGAGCCAACGATGGTAAATCCGTGAACGTTGCTGTTTGTTTTGTCGGCGTTGAAGTAGCTGTTCAGGGCATACACAAATCCCGCGGGCTTCGTCACCGCCGTGACAGTGATAGTTATATAACTCTTACCGACATTGCCACAGTAGTCCCACGCCTGTACCACCGTATTGTATGTTCCCGGTTGTAGATTGATGTAAGTGTCGATTTTTCCGCCGCCGCCGGTGAACGCACTCACATTGGGCGCAGAGTAAATGCGCATAACTGATATCCCACCATTGCATTGCGGACTGCTGGCAGAGGCAACATAGTTCACAGGAGAGGTGACTGACGATCCCTTAGTTGGTGAAATAATGTTTACGGTCGGGGTGGCTCCCCAAGCGCTGCAACCAAGACTAAAAACAAATAAAAGGAGACATGCAAAGACCCGCGAGGATGAAAATTTCATAACAACTCCCCAAAACCGAACCGAAAAAACCGACTACCGTGTGATGACCCCGGGTGCGCTGAAGGTTGCCAAACCTCAATTCCCACGCAAGCTCTAGGGGAATTTGGCGTTGTTTTATTTATGGACGGAACCGAAGCGCGAACTAAAACCGTGACAAACTGCCGGACGGGATTGCGATGGATGTATTGCAGCTTCTCAATGAGTTCAAGTTCGTCCGGAACGTTGCGACCACTGTCGCATGTTCCAGGCAAATGAGGAAGAGATCGAAAGCATCGGGGGCGTCGAGTTTCGCCTGCCGCCGTCCGATCGGAAAATTACTGCCCTCCTCCTGGTTAAAGAAGGGTACGAATGCCAAGTGGCGGAAACTCTAGTCGAAACCTCGAAGATCCTCAGGTCACAAAAAAACATTGATCTCGTTGTTTGCGGCATAGTGAAGTGGGCAGGAGAAGACTTTGAGCAGATGATCCAAGCTCCGAATATCGTTCCAGTTTTGGTTTATCGAAAGAGTTCTTTCATTCGTTCCAAACTTTCTTAAAGAGATAGAGGCATCTTACAAGAACTCCCGCCGGGGTTCTAACTATGAGCTTTCGCTGCTGAGATGACGGGCAACATCCACGGAGCGTATGGATCGGCGATTTTGCCAGAGGCCCACTATAGAGTCGCTTCTGCACAAGCGATCGCACACGTGTGCCAACCCGGAACAGGTTCCTTATGGCGATCGCGCTCAAAAAGTTCTGCTCGGCCCTTCATCTGGGAATAATCTTTATTGCGAATCTTGAACCACGTACTCCGATTTTGCTGTGTTTCATATCTACCAGACTTATCCTTCGCGACAATCCCTTCCAGGTCCAAATCGCAAATGCGTGCGAACAGGGCTGAGCCTTGTCCTTCGATGTGGTCCGCATAGTGCAGAGGAGAATGTGCTGGCACCGCACTTAACAACCTTCGAAGTTCCTGCTTACGTTCAACGAGGGCGTCGAGACGCCTATCCTTACCGTCGTGCAATAGGTCGAATGCGAAAAAGCACGGATTGCCCTTGTGAAACAGTAAATCCTTGAATTGCGGACGACCCTCATGGTCTACACAAACGATTTCGCCATCCAATACCGCCTTTCGGACAGTTGGCAGTGATTGCGAAATCGTGCGACCCAGTTCAGCAAAGGCCGCGAACGCATGCCCATTCCGAGAAACTAATTGACACTCGCCATCCTCGAGATACGCAAGTGCCCGGAAACCATCGTATTTGAGTTCGAAAAGCCACTTCGAATGATCGAACGCCGCCTTGCGCGTCTGTAAAGGCTGGGGAATAAAATTGCGAAACATGTATTAGCACCCTACCAGCGCCAAAGACGAAAAATGGGCGAAGGTAGCGGTAATATTTGAGTTGGCGAACAAAAGGCGAATATGTAAACTATTTGAATGGACGAGGGCAGGAAGCGTGTATTGGCGATCATTGCAGGGATCTTAGTAGCGCGTCCGTTACAAACTGCGGACGATTTATTTAATTCCAAAGGCTCGCCGCGAACCGAGAACATGGTTGCTTCTGCGGTGCAATGGGCTGACCGAATCATGCGCAAGATTGACAATGTATTCGGAGAAAAATAACGCGTGGTGGGCGGGCACGCTGCGAAGATAGGTGCATTCTCCTCCGTTCAGTCAGAGCACCTGCGACTCTTTGGGGAGATGCGTTCCAAAAACCCTACAGGAACCGGCGTCGGTAAGTTCCTCAGCGGCAAAGCAATCCAGCGTTAGATTTGCTGTCCCTAAAACACATGTTTTTGGTACAGATCCGCCAAGAGAAGTGGCAGTTTCCTCATCATCCACGAGCGGGCCGTTTCAATCGGGGGCAAGGCTATGCAGCATATCCCCATTCTACTTGGTTTTAATAAGGGGTGTTACTCGAAGCTGGGTAATGCTCGTCTGCCGGTGACGTTGTTGCCTTGCCGGACCGTGACAGATACAGTCCGCTGCGGATGGAATGGCCGCTGTCTGCGAAACCTACTCAATTCCGACCGGGACTTCTGACGTGATTGCCGTCTTCTACTTGCAAGCACCCATCAGCTTGCCGGTCGTCTTACCGCCGGCGCTATCCGTGCCTTCAAAGCTATCTCCGTGATAGGAAGTGGTCACTACTTTCGGAGCTTGGCCCCCGCAGGAAGCGGTGTAGATGACTTGCGACCCGTTAACCTTGACGTCGGTGATCTGGCAAACTTCCGGCGGAATAATCTGCCGCAGGTAGGCTTCGACCTTTTTGACGTCGCCATTCATTTCATCCGCGTCGGGCTTGGAGATGCACTGGGATGCTGCGTAGGTCTTGCCGCCGACGATCGTGCTGGTCGACCACTTGCCGGGGCGCATTCGTTCCGCATTCTGCGCGTACTGAACCGCGGACAGTACAAGGACCGTTAACGCAATAATGATTGTCGTCTTCATATTTCTCTCCAAAAAATTTCGGTCGCGCTCGATGGTAGCGTCTATCGAGGGAAATGCCTACAGCTCATTTCTTGGGGACGATGACGCTCGCATCCGGTCCCCGAGTGCAAACCTCGCTCGACATTAACCCCTACCGACCTTCGAAACAGAGTTGAGAGTGCGCAAAAAGAGAAGGCCAAGCTTAAGGCAAACAACCCCACCCAGGAACTTATTACCCAATCGCTTAATGAAGATCAAACCCGCGTTAAACAGGAAATAAGCGACATTATCAAAACACAAAGAGAGGCGGGGAAGTGGAATAAAGATTACCGTTGAACTCTACAACCTCTCAGTAGACCACTCCTGCCAAACTCGAGATAAATCCTGACGCTGCTCGTATATAAATCGATGACGGCATTGGCTGCAGTGGCAATTAATGCGAGTGCTCATTGCAAGGGCCCTCGTCCTTAACCAGTTTTCTCACGCCAAATTTTTGTGTCCCGGACTTCCCCTTATCCTTCTTGCACCATCTCCGCGATTGATACTAAGTCTTTACTACGCTGGCCCGTGGTCAGCCTTTGTCCCTGACCGCCTATGGCTCGTCACCTTGTATCCCGGTCGGAGCTGCGATATCACCGTTTCAGTCTGTCTTACGCATTTCTACGGTCGCTGCTGATATTACTTCAATCGAGCCCGCCAGATTTACGCTTGCGATGATCGCACCCGCGATGATATCCGGCCAGCCCGATCCGGTAATCGCGATAGACACGGCGGCTACAACGGTCAGGACATTCAGCATCGCGTCATTTCGCGTCGACAGCCAGATTGCACGCATCGACGCATCGCCGCCACGAAAGCGAATCAGTCGATACGCACAGTACCCATTCACGATCAAAGCAAGCGCTGTCACTCCTCCCATCAGCACTGGCGACGGCGCGCCGCCTTTGAGAATACGAAGAACAATCTGGAATATTGCCCCAATCCCGACTCCGCCCATGGCCAAACCCTGCACAAGACCTGCCGCGGCGCGTGCGTGCACCGACCACCCAATCGCGACTAAGGCAAGTCCGAGGACACTAGCGTCTTCGAGAAAGTCCCCCGCATCCGCCAAAAGGGCGGCTGAACCGATCCACAGACCTGTGCTTCCTTCGATGAACAGCATGGCGAGGTTGAGCGTGGCGCATATGATCAGCGCGGTTTGATAAGCAGGATCAAGGTGCTTCGGCTTCTTGTCCATGCTCATCATTGTAGAAACGAGTTTAACGTTGTAAGCGAGTGACGATGAACTTTTGTATGCTGTCGTTCGTGGTGTGGAGGTTCTGGTTGGCAAACGGGTTTCCGGGGCTTTACCAAGGGAGATTTCGGTGAAAATGGCCACGGCCGGCCTGTGTGAAGAAGATCTTCAATGTTAGATGCCGGACAATCAATTCAAAACAGCAATTACCCTTTCAAATCAGTGGTGCCGAATGTCATAATTCGACCTGAGGTACCGCTATGTCCAGCCCAGCAGTCCATTCCGTCCACATTTATGATGAACACTCGGCACTCATAAATCGTCTTTGTGGAATCGTTTCCTCAGGTCTCCAGGCGGGTGGCTCGGTGCTGATTGTGGCGACAGCATCGCACCGGGATCAACTGGTAAAAGAGTTGACGATAGCGAGCGTTGACGTTCGCAAACATGCCCGGGAAGGACGTTTCAGCATGTACGATGCGAAGGAAACACTTGCTACGTTCATGCTCAACGGAAGACCTGATCGGGATCTGTTTATGAAGTCCGTCGGCGACCTCTTACTTCAGGCCAAGAAAAAGGCACAGAGCGTAGACAGCGGCCTAACCGTATTTGGTGAAATGGTATCGGTGCTGTGGGACGAAGGAAAAAAAGAAGCAGCTTTGGAACTAGAGGCCCTTTGGAATGACGCTCTCAATGATCGGGCCTTCCACTTACATTGCGCCTATCCACGTTGGGGCTTCATCAATGACGGTGACGAGTCCGGACTGGCCGCAATTAGCCACGCCCATTCCCACGTTTTAGTCCAGTAGTTTTTACCGGGTCGCTAGATGAATGTTGAGCTTGTGTGTCGTTTAGTGCCCACCGATTTTGCCAGGCAAATACATCTACTTAAAGCCGCCCCGGCTATCAATGGAGAAACTGCTTAAAAAAAGCATTCAATTGGCAGGGAGACTATTGATGGTAGATCGCGAGTCACAATTCAAGGAAGTGTTGGAATGTTTTCCCATTCCGGCATATTTGTTTGATGGCCAAGCGTTGCGTTTCATCATGGCAAATTCTCGCTACTGCGAGTTGGTTGGCTACACCGAACGGGAATTGATCGAGCTACCGTGGCCGAAGATTCTGGCGGATGATGAGGTTGCTTTCGCTGAAAAGGCTGTACAGGCTGCCGGGCCCGATCGCCCAGTTGTTTGGACTTGGCGGCGTAAGGACGGACAGACAGTCACAGCCGCGGTGCGGTACGCGGCGATTAAATTCGTTAAAAGTGATAACACCCTCACAGATGCATATCTGGCAACCGTCATGAGCACCGGTCGCGAGATTGCGACGATGGCATCCCAAGTCTATGGAAACTGATATCTATGTGAGGAAAGAAAACATCTTGTGGGGATGACCCAGCGATCGCATCCGGGTGGGTAGTTGACCGCCAACTTAGCCCCTGACCCACTGAGCCTTATGGTGAAAATCCGACGCTAATTAGCGAGCAAGGAGAGGCTAGTCGGCTTGAATTTAACGCCACTAACGTACAGCTTCGTTATGTCACCATCTACGACGGTCGTAAAAGTCACTCTGTCACGCGGCGCGTATGTACGGTTACACGGGTGAGAATGTCGGGGTTCCCCCCGATGGACTTTGAAGCGGCCCGGGATTAAGAGTTCTCGCCGGAGGATTTTATGAAAAAAGCTTTTGGAGTTTTGGCAGTTTGCGTCTTAGGTTTGTCACTGAGCTTTGCTCAGAATGGCGGTACAGCTAACAGTAGCGACGCAAATCGCGGGACGGCGACAACGGGTAACAGAGACTACGACTCAGGGCAACGTGATCACAATTGGGGATGGATCGGACTGCTAGGCCTAGCTGGATTGGGTGGCCTTCGCGGGCGCCGCGACGTTGGAGACCACAATCGCAACGTTGCCCGGTAGTAGCGTGCTAGAGAGCGGTTTAAAATTACAAGCCCACTCCACTGCGGGTGGGCTATTTTGGAAGGAGAGCGGCATGAAGGGTTTTATCTTGGGACTAGGGATTGGTTTGGCGATTGGGATTTTATACGCTCCGCAAGAAGGCAGTAAGAGTCGCACCGACTTCTCGGAACGAGCCGACGGTCTGTTAGCTCGTGTAGACGAAGTTTTAGATAAAACGAAGAAGGCAGCGAGAGAAGGTTTTGAGAGTGCCGTTGCCGCCCACTCAAAGCCCTGAAAGTATCGGCTTCCCGAATTTCAAAAGATAATGAGAACTTGGATGGCAAGAAAAAGTGACCCAATGCTGAACACCTTCCGACGGATTAGGTTGGCAATTAAAAGTAACAGGATGCCTTCCAGCATGGGAGACTTTTACCTTCCAACTAAGAGTTTATCGCCATCCTGACTAACACCTCCTCATGACGCGGTGCTGGAATATCTGCTCGAACGCGCTGTGCAAGGCGAAGTTCCAGTATATTTTGCGGCAATACCGTTCGCACTCATTAAACCGTTCTGCGAATCATACGATCCAAGGCGACACCCGATAGGAAGGCAGGGAATTGCGGCGATTCAGGAGCAATGGAGAAATCAGCAGGTTACCAATATGGGGGAGAAGCATTCTGCTCACACTGCGGATGCTCGCAGGGTTCCAGTATCGGACGCATCGCAACTGACAATCGCACAATCTGGAGTCAAAAAGGTGGTAATAACCTTGCATCGCACAAAACGGAGGACGGGATGAAACGTGAGCGCGCCTTACAGGTAGTGTTGGTATTAGTAGGCTTGTTTTATTGCTTTTGGGGCTATCTCCTGTTCGACGATCTGTGGCACTCTAGGTGGCTTAGCGGGCATAGTGACGTCATGCCGATGTTCCTGAGCCTTAACACGGCGCTCGGGCCCTGTCTGTTGCTGGCCGTTAAGCAGCCGGCCAAGCATCGCTTGATGATCGCCTATGGGGCGTGGTCAAGCCTTGCCCATGGGTTCA